>JBDNHP010000579.1:0-5087 GCA_041688765.1 Flavobacteriales bacterium | reverse complement strand
TGAGTTTATAATTGATAATAATGATAGGACTTTCAATCAATACTTTAAAGTCTTTGATGATAAATATCGACTTCAACTGAATGACAGGGGCGTAGAAGACATGGTTAACACCTTACCTGCTCTAAGTCTCAAATCTACAGAAGAACATGATTCTTTGGCAGGTTATCTCTGCAATAAAACGATGGCTACTTTTTTAAACTCTCCGGGAGAAAGCATCAGTTTGTATCATACCGCAGCAATCGACATGGATTGTCCAAATTGGTGCAATCAATACAGTTCAATTTCTGAAGTACTGATGTCGTATGAAATAGAACAATTTGGAAAACGGATGCGATTGGTTGCGAGAGAGGTAAACTACGAAGAAATAAGCGATGATGAATTTATTGAGCCTCAAGGATTTACAGATGTGAACATGGCAGAAATGAAAGGTCACATAGAAACTCTTTTGTCAGATTTCGATGACTGAGGAAAGGCCAAAAATGGAATTAAAAAATCAATAATAATTTACTTTTTCTTCTCGCAAATTTCAACCTGAGTTACATTCAGAGGCTCAGGTTCTATGCTGATTACTGAATCCTTCAGCATTTGAAGATGAATATTTTTAGGTTCAAGATAAACGCCATTCAGTTTGCCTTTGTATGATTTGCCTGCCTTGGCGCAATATTGAGAAACGGGCAGTAAATCAACTTGTTTGGTGTCATGAAAAAACTCTGCTCCCAAATCGTACGTTACTGCATAAGCATTGTTGTTATCAACCCTGAAATTCAATCGCAGCGGGGTTTTTGAACTGCCTTCTTCCTTTTTCAATTCTTTCCAGGAAGTATAAACTTTAAGTCCATTTTCTTCTTGGAGTAATTCCCAAGTTGCTGGAGTGCAAGAGGTAAGGAAAATTACAGTTGCGCTAAAAATTACTTTTTTCATTTTTCAAATGTTTTAAGTTGACGTACGACTTCAAATGGGAAAATTTGTGCTGAACCAGACATCGTGGTATAAGTATAATTCAAAAACGTCCAATCTGTTGAATCTACGGGACAAGTAGCGTACATTGGAAATTCACGTTCAATGGTATATTTCTTTTTCTCTTCATCATAAACCATAAATTCTTCACCATGTTCCTCTTTTAGCATATTGAAGAAAGATTTTGGATCTGTGCCGTAATCCGGTGAAAATTGAATGGTCATGATTCCGTCAAATTTGATCAAGCGGAATTTGTATAAGCTGTCAGCAAACGCAGGAGATACAAACTTCATTTGGATTAACTTCATTTCTTGAATCATGCCTTCGGCTCGGTACGTTTCCATTGTTTTAATCACTTCTGCCTTGTCCATCGTTTCGAATAATCTGGGATAGGCATAGCGAGTGAAGGTCACAAAATCCCCTTCAGACTTTGCTTTTAAATGTAATTCCAGATTCTTTTGGATTAGCGGAACATCAGGATCTGAAGCCCAGGACTCCACTTTTGTTGTGTCAGAATCCTCCACAATGGCATTGCTAGTGCTGTTACAGCGGCATGATACGAAAATCATCATTATAAAAATGTACGGGATCGGGTTTGTCATCATCATCACTTTATGTAATGCAAATCTGAAAAAAAAAAATGAAACGGATTGAACCGATTTTAAAATGAAGTGTACAGTCGTTCAAATCAGGCTTAATTATGGAACATACCATCCAATTAAAAGGCAAAGAAAGAACGGATTTAACTATTTTATCTCTCATTAAATCAGGACTTAAGGATGCCCGTCACTTCCAGATTTTATATTTGGGATTGTTTATTATTTATGGCATCAGTTTTTTGAGATGGGATTTAGCCCCTTGGAGAATCGGTCTGATCATTACAACCGTTCTTGTTACTCAAATGCTTTTCGTAGCTTGGAAAGGAGGTAGTTTATCAAGTTGGAAAAGTGCTCTAATCACTGGATTAGGCTTATCCATATTGATGAGGGCAAATGAGCCCATGACGCTTGTTCTTGGTGCATTTTTGGCCATTGCCATCAAATTTGTCATTACCCATCAGGGCAAGCACATTTTTAATCCTGCCAATTTTGGTATTGTGGCTGTAATGCTTATCACGGGAGATGCCTGGGTTTCACCCGGACAATGGGGCAGTAGTGTTGTACTGGTATATTTTATTGGTGCTGCGGCATTAATGGTTTTGCTTAAAGTGGGCAGAATAGATACAAGTTTGATGTTTATAGCAACCGTTTTCTTCCTCGAGTATCTCAGAACGATAGTCTATTTAGGCTGGGATTGGGATGTTTTGTTTCACAAATTCAGCAGTGGTTCTTTTTTGCTGTTTTCCTTTTTTATGATCACAGATCCAGTTACTACACCAAAAAATTTCTGGGCAAGAATGATTTGGGCTTGCGCAATAGGAGTTCTCTCATTCATTCTTTCTCAATGGTTTTTTATACATACAGCTCCAATATATGCGCTGGTAATCATTAGTCCGCTCACTGTTTTGTTTAATCACTTTATGAAAGGAAAAACCTTTCAATGGGTCTGAATATTAATAAGTTAAAAATTGAAATCATGAATAGAATCATTTGGCTTTTTTCATTGCTTATTATGTTTTCTGTGGGACAGAAGGCAATAGCATTTTGTGGGTTTTACGTTGCAAAAGCAGGAGCAACTCTCTTTAATAATCGCTCAGAAGTAATTCTGGTACGCGATGGTGAACGCACTGTTATCACTATGTCTAATGACTTCAAAGGCAATGTGAAAGATTTTGCAATGGTAGTTCCGGTTCCTGTGGTATTGCAAGAAAACCAAATCAGAATTGCAAATCGTAATCTGTTTGCTAAGCTTGACGAGTACTCAGGTCCGCGATTGGTAGAATATTACGATAGCAATCCATGTATGCCCGTGTTTGAATATGACATGGAAGAAGTTTCAAAGAGTTTGTTTTCGAATATTCCAATGGCAATGAATGCGGATATGGGGAGCATGGAATTAGGAGTAACCATCGAAGCACAATATCAAATTGGCGAATACGACATCTTGATTCTCAGTGCCAAAGAATCGGAAGGCCTAAAGACTTGGTTGATCGGCAATGGCTACAATATACCAGCCACAGCAAATGAAGTGCTGGATCCATATATTAAATCTAACATGAAGTTTTTTGTAGTTAAAGTAAATCTCGAGAAGAGCCTTGAAGCCGGATTCGATTATTTGAGTCCTATACAAATTGAGTTTAACCATGATCGTTTCATGTTGCCAATTCGTTTGGGTATGGCAAATGCGAATGGCGCACAGGATATGGTTGTGTATGCATTTACCCGTTCAGGAAGGATAGAAACTACCAATTACCGCACTGTTAAAATCCCTACAGATCGCAATATTCCTTTATTTGTAGAGCCACGCTTCGGCCCGTTTTACAAAGCGCTTTTCGATAAAGCTTATGAAAGCGAAGGAAAGAATGCGGTTTTCTTGGAATACGCTTGGAATGTGAGTCCAAGCTGGGGTGTAAAATGTGATCCCTGTGTAGGAAATCCGCCCATTTTTAACGATTTCACAGAGGCCGGCGTCAATTGGATTGATCAGTGGGGAGGGAGTACTGTCTTTTTTACCCGATTGCACGTAAGATATACCCGTGATAAATTCCCACAAGATTTATTCTTTCAGGTAACACCCAATCAGGAGAATTTTCAGGGGAGATATATACTCAGCAATCCCGCAGAAGGCGATTTGAGTTGTGATGCAGGGCAAAATTATCTGAAAGACCTCGAAATGAAAAGGAAACGAGAGATAGATGAACTGGTATCCTTAACCGGCTGGGAAGATCGGTATGGCAGTAATTATGTACTCCAGTATTCCAATCAGATTAAGAATCGCGAAAAGAGAAATGAGCTTTTGCCTGTTGTTAACATTGATCTGCCTAGAGGAGGCGGAGGACTGGGAATATGGATTTGGCTGCTCTTTGCCGGCTTAATCACATCAGCTTTTTACATTGCAAAACGGTTCAGACCTGTTCTTGCTTAGTTTTTTGCCTGATTAATAGCAGGAAATGGCTTTGTCTTAAGGGATAAAGCCATTTTCTATTACTAAAAAGACCACCAGATTAGGTAGCCTTTTCTATGTAATAGTATGATTATCAGTAATATATATTGCGGCGCACTTTAGCCACATATTTAGCTAAGCGAAGCACTTGTTTGGTGTATCCAAATTCGTTGTCGTACCAAACATATAGAACGATGCCTTTGCCATCATTAGAGACAATAGTAGCGGGGCTGTCGCAAACAGAACAACATTCATTTCCGATAATATCATTGGAAACGAGTTCTTCATTGATTGAATAGTAGATTTGATTCACCAATTCGCCTTCCAACGCTGCCTTCTTTAATAAAGCATTCACTTCCTCTTTGGTAGTTCTGCGCTTTACATAAACGTTAATGATTGCCAATGATCCATTTGGAGTTGGCACACGAACGGCATTGGCAGTGAGCTTATCTTTTAATTCTGGAATTACCTTGGTTACTGCACTTCCAGCCCCGGTTTCAGTAATAACCATATTGATAGCAGCAGAGCGGCCTCTGCGGCTCTTTTTGTGCATGTTGTCGAGTAGATTCTGATCATTTGTATAAGCGTGAACCGTTTCAATATGACCTTTCTCGATGCCTAAGCTATTTTCAATAACGTGAAGAACAGGGCAAATGGCATTGGTAGTGCAGGATGCAGCAGAAAAAATATTCTGATTTGCAATATCAAGATCGCGATGATTGATGCCATAAACTATGTTTGGAATTCCTTTGCCTGGCGCAGTTAAAATAACTTTGCTTATTCCTTTGGATTGGAGATGTTTCGAAAGCGCTTCTTCATCGCGCAATATTCCGGTATTATCAATAAGCAATGCATTATTGATTCCATAGCTATTATAATCGATTTGAGCAGGATCAGCAGCGTCAATCATGTGCACACGTTGACCGTTAACGATGAGGTCTTTATTTTCGGCATCTACTTCAATGGTGCCGGAAAAACGGCCATGTATGGAGTCATTTTCTAATAGTGCAGCACGTTTGATAAGCGTTTTGGTATCTACTCCGCGAGTCACTATTGCTCTTAGGCGCAACTGCTGTCCTTTTCCTGCC
>JBDNHP010000074.1:0-5021 GCA_041688765.1 Flavobacteriales bacterium | reverse complement strand
TACATTAACTGCAACTTCCCCGTTCGGCTGTATTGACACCTATACTCAAGACATCATAGTATTTGCCACACCAAATGCAGTATTTACGGCTACTCCCGCAACACAAGTATTCCCCGAGTCAACGGTAAACATAACCAATAACAGCACGGGTGGAGCTAGTTTAGTTTACAATTGGGGTTTTGGTAATGGTCAAACATCAAGTAATCAAAATCCAGTATCTCATACTTACAACACCTGGGGTATATATGAAATTACATTATTTATTACTAATAGTGCCTGCTCCGATTTTGCCTCTCAAATTGTAGAAATTATTGCTCCGGATCCAATAGCAAACTTTACATTTGAAGGTTCCGGATGTGCACCACTTCTAGTAACATTTGATAATTTAAGTATTTTTGGCGCTAGTTATCTTTGGCAATTTGGCGATGGGGGAACATCAACAGTAATGAGTCCGGTGTACACGTATGAAACCGGTGGCACTTTTACCGTTACACTTACCGTAATAGGTTTTGATGGAAGTATAAGTGTTTTTCAAGCCGAAGTAGAAGTGCTTCCGACTGCCATAGCAGCTTTCACATACACTCCTTCACAAGTATCTGTTCCTTCTCAGCCTGTGCAAATGATTAACCTCTCTCAAAACGCTGTTGGTTATATATGGGATTTTGGAGATGGCAGCACCTCTACAGAAACCAATCCTGAGCATTTCTATTCGGAAGGTGGTTTATATACCATTACTCTAATTGCTCTGAATGAATTTGGCTGTCCCGATACATTTATGGTGGTAGATGCCATTTATGCCATCGAGGATGGTGAAATTGAATTCCCAAATGCCTTTACCCCTAATGACGGTGGATCAACAGGCGGAACTTATTCTCCAGACCAACTTGACAATGATATTTTCTTCCCAGTACAAAGCGGAGTGCAAGAATACTTACTTCAAATATTTAATAAATGGGGTGAATTATTATTTGAAAGTGAACAGGTGGGTATTGGATGGGATGGTTACTATCGCGGTGAATTATGTAAACAAGATGTTTATGCATGGAAGGCTAAAGTTAGATTCAGCAGTGGTAAAGAAATAATAAGAACAGGCGATCTAACGCTATTGAGATGATGAAGAGCCTGATCCTATATTGCCTTCTTTCATTGCTTTTGACCAATATTGCCATTGCACAAGGCGAATTTCCAAGCAGTTACGGCAGGAATGATCGATTCACTTTTAAAGAAGCGGATTTCGCTTATTATCAAGGTGATTATGGTTTTGCGCTAGATCTTTTCTCTGATTTATACTCCATTGACACTCTTTTTGGCCCAATCAATCATAGAATTGGTGCCTGTAGTTTAAAATTGAGAAAAGGGGCTAACATAGCCATCCCCTACTTAGAGCAGGCTGTTAAGTCAAACTATTCAGAAGCATGGTTTGAATATGGAGAGGCTCTCCATCTGAATGGAGAGCTCAAAGCTGCGAGAAATGCATTTGAAAAATACTTAGCTGAAGGTGGCATTGATCATAGTCCCGAAGAGATTGATCAGAAACTTCGCATGATCAACTATGCAGAAGAAGCAATGAGGTCAACCGTTGATGTTTCGGTTAAAAATCTCGGACCCGATGTAAATTCTGCATTTGATGATTATGTGCCTGTTGTTACAGCCGACGAAAAAAGGATGTACTTCACTAGTCGAAGATCGGGCAGTACAGCACAATTAAAAGATCCGGAGGGCAATTTCTTTGAAGATATTTACGCTTCTTCTTTTGTCAATAATCAGTGGACAGAAGTCCTAAATTTAGGCATCCCGATGAATTCAGAAACTCACGATGCTACTGTGAGTATATCAGCAGACGGCAACACTATGATCATTTACAGAACAAATGAAAACAGAACCGGGGGCGATCTGTATTCTGCTAAATTAAGCAATGGAAAATGGTCTAAGCCTGAAAAATTTGGCAAGGAAATCAATTCTGAATTCCAAGAAGCGAGTGCCTGTTTGAGCTCTGATGGGCAAACGCTGATCTTTTCATCCAATAGACCTGGAGGAATGGGCGGCAAAGATCTTTACCGCGTGAAAAAGCTACCCAATGGAGTATGGAGTTTACCTCGAAACTTAGGCCCATCCATTAACACCCCGTTTGACGAAGACTCACCTATTCTTAGTAACGAAGATCAAACCATGTACTTTGCTTCTAACGGACACAATTCAATTGGAGGTTTTGATCTTTTTAAAGTTGAGGCTGACGAAAATGGCAACTGGAAAAGCCCAAGAAATTTAGGATATCCGATTAATACAACTGCTGATGACCTTTACCTCTGCATCACGGCTAATGGCCAAAGAGGATATTACAATTCAGCGAAAAAAGGAGGCTTTGGAGGACAGGATCTTTATAGCATAGAATTTATTTACCGTGACTATAAAAATATTGCTGTAAGAGGCAAAGTAATCGATGAGGATGGTGAGGCAATTCAAGCCAAATTAACCGTTATGGATCAGCGATTAAAAAAGCTGAACGGCGAATACAGGAGTAAATTATCAAATGGGAGTTTTGCATTAATTCTCAATCCAATCACTCCATATAAAGTAATGGTTGAAGCGGATGGCTATAAGGCAACATCATTTGAATTAGAAATTCCTATGACCCAAGCTGATTTCAGTGAACATGATATTAAGCCGATTATCCTTTTCAAAGAATGAATCTTCCTCAACATATAATTAAAACAATACTTTCGGTTATATGCGGAGTATTTTTTGTGTTTGCCCAGGCACAAGATCCTTTATTTACTCAATTTTATGCTAACCCAACTTATATCAGTCCCGCCTTTGCTGGAACCTCCATTCAAAGCCGTTTTGCTGCCAATTACCGCAACCAATGGCCCGGAATTCCAAAACCCATTATTTCTTACTCTGCCGCATAAGATCAATACGCGCCTGAATACAGTAGCGGATGTGGTGTGATATCAACCCATTCCCGAGCGGGCGATGGCCTTTTGCGCTCCACTTCCCTATCCCTGCAATACGCTTATGAAGCAAGAATTCGGAGTTCACTTTTTTTCAGACCTGCACTGCAATTCGGTTTTGCAAATAGAAATGTGAATTTCAACGATTTAATATTTGGTGATCAATTAGTTCGTGGTGGAGATGTAGCAACAATAGAACAGCCTACAGCTTCCGTTAACTATTTCGATGTTGGAACAGGTGGATTGCTATTTGGTAAAAAAGGCTGGTTAGGAGGTTCTGTTCTCCACATCAATCAGCCCAAAGAAAGTCTGTACGGTGATTTTGCATTTGTGCCTCGCAAATACAGTGTTCACGGTGGAATTCGTTTCAGATTCAAGCCAAATCCTTTCAAAAGATCCAGAAACTTCATTGTTGGAGCTTTCAATTATCAGGCACAAGGCGAGTTTGACCAACTAGACGCAGGATTTTACTACGAACTCACTCCATTCACATTAGGCTTATGGTACCGTGGTTTGCCAACGAAAAAAAATAATCAAGGAAGACCAAATTATGATGCGGTAGCTATTATTCTTGGATATTACGCAGGTCCTTACAAAATAGGCTACAGCTACGATATCACCATTTCCTCTCTAAGTGTTGTAAATACCACAGGCGCACACGAAATTTCGCTTGTTTACGAATGGGCAAATAAACGAAATGAGAAATTAGCCAAAAGGCGAGTTATTCCTTGCGCTAAATTTTAATTTTTCTTTTGTCAAATATCTTTCTAACTTCATGACTCAGAAAACAATGGGCCATGAAAACCAAGCTATTATTTCTCTTTGCTCTTCTCGCAAGCAATTTTTTGACTGCTCAGAATGAATGCGCGGCTGATCTGATGCGCGCCTATTCAAGAGATCGCGGCCATGATAAGACTGCAGAAACAGACATTAATATTCGTATCTACAATCAAATTTTAAGTTCAGGAAGCCAAAGAGGATCTGAAGAAATATATACCATTCCGGTAGTTGTGCATGTGATTCATGAAAATGGTGGGGAAAACATCAGCGATGAATCAGTGCAAATTGGCGTTGAAAGACTTAATGAAGCATTCGCTAATACTTCTGAGTTTTCAGAAATTGAAGGTATTAATACAGGCATTCAGTTTTGCCTTGCGCAACAGGATGAAGATGGTGAATTTACTACGGGAATAAATCATGTTTTTAGCGAATTAACTGAGCACTTTGTACCCTCGGCAACGGAAGACCTTAAAAACGTGATCCGCTGGGATACCCAACGTTATATGAATATTTGGGTTGTCGCTTCTATTACCCGAGATCCTGATCAAACGGGAGTTATCGGATATGCCACTTTCCCGCAAAGCCATGGCTCTTCTATTGATGGAATCGTAGTTGAAGCAGTAACATTTTCCGGAGGCGATTTCATTAAAGTATTAATCCATGAAACCGGACATTATCTCGGATTGTTTCACACTTTTGAAAACGGATGTAATAATAATGATTGCCTCTTTTCTGGAGATCATATTTGCGATACCCCTCCGGATAATTCACTATTTGATATTACTTGCTCTTCTCAAACCAATTCCTGTTCTACAGATGATGATGATATAAGTCTCAATAACCCATTCAGACCAATTGGACTTGGTGGAGAGGGTGATCAAAACGACATGGTGAACAATTACATGGACTATTCAGGAATCAATTGCTTTAGATGGTTCACACAAGGTCAATCAGAAAGAATGGGCACAACGCTTGAAACAATCCGCACCAGTCTTCTCAACAGCGTGGCTTGTTATCCGCCCTGTGACAATCCAATTTTTGCAGATGCAACGGCAAGTAGTACGGTAATTAATTCCGGCGAAAGTATCATTTTTAATGATCTAAGCACAGGAGCCAGTTTCAGAGAATGGAAAGTAAACAACTTCCTGATGTCTTCAAACAGTGAATACATATTTAACGAAACACAGCAAGGTTTTTATCTAGTAGAATTAATTCTTTATAATGATGAGCCTGGCTGCACAGCAACAATTGAATTCTTGATAGAAGTAATTTGTCCTGTTGTTGCCTCAT
>JBDNHP010000578.1:0-6057 GCA_041688765.1 Flavobacteriales bacterium | reverse complement strand
TGGGTGAACGATTTGAAAAACAAACCGAAAGAAGTCGATTCTATTTGCTCGGTCCAAATGGAAAAATGTGTTTGAGTTTCCCATTGAACCATGGTGAGGCTCGAAAGAAATCGGTGCGAGCTCAAGCGCTTTCCGAAGAGAAAAAATGGAAGCGTCAACACTGGCAAAGTATTAAATCATGCCTAGGATCATCGGCATTTTATATTCACTATGCTGATGAATTGGAAGAACTATTTATGCGCGAACATTTGCTGTTGAGCAATTTGAGTTTAGATTTACTTTCTTTTTGTTGCAAGCATTTGCAGATTACTTCGGACTACAGAATTTCCTTTGATTATTTAGAAAATATTCCGGCAGAAAACGATTTGCGCAATCGAGAATTCACAGTGCAAAATTTCAGTCCTTACATCCAAGTTTTCAGTGATCGGTTTGATTTCTCGCCCAAGCTGAGTGTGCTCGATATGATTTTCAATTTAGGTCCAGATGCAGCGCATAGAATCAGAACGCTGGATTATTCACTTTCTTCCTCATTTGGCTGTTAGTAAGTATCAGCAACTCAACTACTCAGATGCTCAGGCATTTGTAAATTGTGCTCTACTCGAAACCTTGTACTATGCAAAGCAAAATGAGTTTGAATGCCGCCTCAACGGTATTACTAACTTTCTGTTTATCAGAACTATACTCGCAGAAATTATCTATTGAAGAATCGGTTCTGCCTGCACAGTTTAACCTTATACCCGATCGCTCAGAAGGCCTTCAATGGCTAAAAAGTGCTGATCTTTTCTCGGTGGTAGAAGATGATGTATTAATCATCAAAGATGTTAAAGGAGGTGTAAAGCAAAAAATAGCAGCGGAAGATATTGCCAAAGCTTTATTGGATGAAAATTTAAAGACAATTCCATCCATAACATGGCTAAGTGATGACCGATTTTATTTCCAAAAAGGAGATGCTTGGTTTTCATATTCCATTAAAGAAAAAAAATCTCAGCTCCTAGGTAAAGTGCTCGGTGAAGGAGCTAATGCGGATTTCAATGCTGAATGTAAATGTGCTGCCTTCACCATCAAAAACAATCTGGCTGTCGGTAAAAACGACGAAGTAAAATATGTGACCAGAAACGAAGACACTGATATTGTTAGTGGACAATCCATTCACCGCAATGAATTTGGCATTTTGAAAGGTACTTTTTGGTCTGATAGTGGCACACAACTTGCCTTTTATCAGAAAAATGAAAGCAAAGTTTCGGAATACCCGCTTTTAGATTATACAATGACCCCGGCAGAGAATAAACCTATTAAATATCCTATGGCCGGAAAAGGTTCAGAGACAGCTCAGGTAGGTGTTTTTGATATTGAATCAGGTGATGTGATGTACCTTGAGAACAGAAAAGAATTGGGCCCTGAACGATATGTTACCAATTTAAGCTGGAGTCCCGATGGCAGTAAAATCTATCTCGCTGAAGTTAACAGGGCTCAAAACAAAATGCAAGTCAACGTTTATAATGGCGAAAATGGATTTTTTGAATCAACACTTTTCGAAGAAGAAGATGCGCGCTATATAGAACCGGAACAAGCGATTCAGTTTTTTCCAGGAGATAATTCAAGATTGCTATGGTTCAGTGAGCGCGATGGCTATAATCATTTGTACCTCTACAATGCTGATGGCACTTTAGTAAAGCAATTAACAAAAGGCAATTTCGCGGTCACCAGAATCATAGGATTTGCCGCTAAAAATAAGCAGATCATAGTGGAAGCTACAGGTGAAGATCCACTCCAAATGCATGCTTACAGCGTTTCTGTTTCTGATGGATCAATGAAGAAACTAACACTTGAAGATGGCTATCATCACATAAGTTTAAGCCCAAGCGGCAAATATTTTATTGATGAATTCAACTCCATTGATACCCCCAATCGGGTGAGAGTATTTTCAATGAGTGGCAAGCCTGTTTTAGAATTATTAAATGCTGAAAATCCCTTGGCGAACAGGCAAATTGGAAAAACAGAATTGATCGATATTCAGGCGTCGGATGGAACTGTTTTACATGGAAGAATGATCAGTCCTTCCAAAATGGAATCAGGTCGGAAATATCCGGTAATCGTATATGTATATAATGGTCCACATGTTCAATTAGTAACCAATTCATGGATGGCTGGAGCACCACTTTGGATGCACAGTATGGCTGAAGAAGGTTATATTATATGGACACTCGATGGAAGAGGGAGTGATATGCGTGGACGGGATTTTGAGCAAGCCATTTTCAGACAAATGGGAACGCTCGAATTGGAGGATCAAATGGCAGGAGTAGCCTATTTGCGATCATTGCCATTTGTTGACGAAAGCAGAATGGGAGTGCATGGTTGGAGTTATGGCGGATTTATGACTGCGGGTTTGATGCTCAGAAAACCCGGCACATTTAAAGCAGGAGTGGCTGGCGGACCGGTTATTGACTGGAAGTTTTACGAAGTAATGTACACAGAACGTTATATGGACACTCCTCAGGAAAATCCCGAAGGATATGCCAAAGCGGATCTCAAATCTTATGTAGAAAACTTAAAAGGCGATTTACTCATGATCCATGGTGCTTCTGACGATGTAGTGGTTCTTCAACATAATATGGCCTTTTTGAAACAGTGTATAGATAAAGGTGTACAAATTGATTTCTTTGTATATCCAGGTCATGCGCATAATATTCGTGGAAAAGACAGGGTTCATTTGATGACCAAGGTTCTTGGTTATTTTATGGACAAATTATAATTTGTGTTTTGATTAAGGGTTAATTTCTATTTGTAAAATCCCTCCTCGTTTCTGGAGGGATTTTTCATATTTACATCATGGCTGAACATCAAGGCAAAATTCTGTTTATCGTCCCCTACCCTTTTGCTGCTGCACCCAGTCAACGATTCCGATATGAACAGTACCTTCATCTCCTCACAGAAAATGGCTATTCTTACGAGATAAGTCCATTTTACGATCAAAAAACATGGAAAGTACTTTATCAAAAAGGAAACCTGATCAACAAAATTACAGGATTGTTAAAAGGCTTCCTGAAACGATGGGCGCTTCTTTTTAAAATTCATCATTTCGATCAAGTTTTCATTCATCGAGAATCAAGTCCTGCCGGGCCATCAGTTATTCCTTGGCTCATTCGTTTCGTTTTTTGCAAAAGACTAATCTTCGATTTTGATGATGCAATATGGCTCCCGAATAGTTCCAAAAGTAATCGCTCGTTTAGATTTTTAAAAATGCCAGGCAATGCATTGAAGCTCATGAAATGGAGTAATGTTAATGCATGTGGTAATGAGTTTTTGCGGCAAAAAGCGTTGCAATACAATAGCAATGCTATTTTGATTCCGACTACTATCGATACAGAACGAAGTCACGATAGGGAAACCGATCATCCGCTTCGAGGTAAATTGGTAATAGGCTGGACTGGCAGTCATTCAACGGTTGATTATCTTCAGCAAATTCTTCCAGTAATTAAGGAACTGGAAAAAGATTATGATTTCGAGTTCAGAGTAATATCTGATCGTGAACCGCCTTTTAAAATTGCCTCTTTGAACTACATCAAATGGAAAAAAGAATCTGAAATTGAAGATTTGGAAGCCATTAATATAGGGCTCATGCCTTTACCTGATGATCAATGGGCTGAAGGTAAGTGTGGCTTAAAAGCATTGCAATACATGGCTCTCGGCATACCCGTTTTACTGACGCCTTTGGGTGTAAATCGGGAAATCATCATTGATGGTATACATGGTTACTTTTGTGTTAGCGCTGATGATTGGAAAAAAAGATTAGTTTCATTACTGGAAGACAGGCTGTTACTGAGAAAACTCGGATCCGTGACCCGACAACGAATTGAGTCTGCATATTCTGTGAACGCCAATGCTTCCAAATTCTTACTTTTGTTCGCTCTACAACGATAATGATGAAAAGAACTGCCCTATACGATAAGCACCTGGCACTGGGTGCGAAAATGGTGCCTTTTGCAGGATATGAAATGCCTGTTCAATATTCAGGTATAATTGATGAACACCATGCGGTAAGGCAGTCCATAGGTTTGTTCGATGTATCGCACATGGGTGAATTTATGGTAAAAGGTCCCGGAGCATTACCTCTCATTCAATATGCTACCAGCAATGATGCCTCGGTGCTATTTCCAGGAAAAGTGCAATACTCTTGTTTGCCTAATAAAACTGGCGGAATTGTAGATGATTTGCTTGTTTACAGGATTGCCGAAGAGGAATTTCTATTGGTAGTAAATGCATCCAATATTGAGAAAGACTGGAATTGGCTCCAATCTCTGAATGAAAAATTCGGTGCAGAAATGACCGATATCAGTGAAGCCACTTCACTCCTAGCTATTCAAGGTCCGAATGCTGCACATGCAATGCAGGCTCTAAGTCCCCTTGATCTTAAAAATATGGCCTATTATACTTTCCAAATAGGAGAATTTGCAGGTCGTCAGAATATTATTATTTCAGCTACCGGTTACACAGGTGCTGGTGGATTTGAAATCTATTGCAAGAATGAAGATGCTGCTGCTATTTGGGATGAAGTGATGAAAGCCGGAGCGGCGCATGGCATTAAAGCTGCCGGCTTGGCATCGAGAGATACCTTACGCCTCGAAATGGGATTTTGTTTGTATGGAAATGACATCAACGATGAAAACTCGCCCCTTGAAGCCGGACTATCTTGGATTACAAAATTTAGCAAAGACTTTGTGAATTCTGAGGCATTAAAAACTCAGAAAGAAAACGGCCCCACAAAACGCTTAGTAGGTTTTGAACTTTTGGAACGGGGCATTCCACGTCATGGCTCCCAAGTAGTGAACGCCCAAGCTGAGGTAATTGGTGAAGTAACATCGGGAACCATGAGTCCATCACTTCAAAAAGCTATTGGCTTAGCTTATGTTCCGAGTGGTTTGCATAAAGAAGGCACAGAAATTCTAATCGATATTCGTGGAAAGCACATTCCCGCGAAAGTGGTCAAATTACCATTTTACAAAAGTTAAAAGCTCATTAATTTTTACTATCTTTTGATTTCAAAACGTAGGCCTTGGAGAACCGCAAGAATGTAGAAGTTTGTTTCACCCCACGAGGATTTGACCTTTACGAGGCCGATTTCAAAATTGTGGTGGTAATAGACGTACTTCGGGCAACATCAGCGATTTGCACTGCTATCGAAAATGGGGTTGATCGTATAATTCCTGTTTCCACCGTTGAAGAAGCAAGGGCTTACCAGCGTCAGGGATACTTGGCAGGGGCGGAACGAAACGGCAAAATTGTAGAAGGTTTTCAGTTTGGAAATTCACCCTTCAGTTATATGGGTGATGAAATCAAAGGCAAAACCATTGTTTTAACCACAACCAATGGCACCAAAACAATCAATCTTGCCAGTAACATTCCTACGGTTGTTATTGGATCTCTTTGTAACTTAGATGTATTATGCGATTGGCTAATTGAACAAAATGAGAACACTTTAGTTTTAGGTTCAGGCTGGAAAGGAAAATTTAATCTGGAAGATACCATCTGTGCAGGAGCAATTGCTGACCAATTGATCGATAGTGGTAAATTTATAGCTGAAGAAGATTCTACTATCGCCGCCAAATTCATTTTCAGATCATCTCGCGAAAACATCTTCAGTTTTTTAAAAGCCTCTTCTCATCGCAAAAGGCTTCGCAATTTGAATTTGAATGAAGACATTAAATACTGCCTCACACCAAATACCATTCGGAGTATTCCGATTTTAAAGGAAGGGGAAATCGTGAAGTTGCAATATGAATCGGTTAAAATTCCCAAATAAATGCGAAAGTTTTTAAGTCTGGTTGTTCCTGTTCTGCTTGTGTTGGTGCCTACCATGTTGGCATCATGGGGATTTTACGGTCACCGCAAAATAAATCGACTCGGTATTTTCTCCTTGCCGGCACCTATGTTTACTTTTTATCGTGAAAATATAGAATTCATTTCTGAACACGCTGTTGATCCTGATAAGCGCCGCTATAGCATGGTTGGTGAAGCGGAACGCCATTATATTGATATTGATCACTATTGTCATGATCC
>JBDNHP010000073.1:0-4432 GCA_041688765.1 Flavobacteriales bacterium | reverse complement strand
TGCCTTTATCAAATAAATCAAAGGCGCTCAAAGCTTCAACTGTCGGTAGTTGGTAATCCGGATCTGTTACTATTTTCATGCAGTTGATGCCTTTTCTGTTTTCAATTCACTTGCAATCGCCTTCTGCTAAATCAGATGTTTTCTTTTGATAGATAGCTTCGATTTCTGCGTTTCGGATTGCAGGGCATCTACTAGAGAGAGGATGGTTGGTTGTTCTACCAATGTTGGCAATGGAATTGGATATACATTCAATTTCGGTCCATTAATTTTTGCCAGATTAACACTTGAAATAACTACTGCCTTTCCATATTCCTTAGCCAAGTCGCTTAAATATTTAAGGAATAAAATCCAACTGCATTGCTTCGCATAATCAAGGTCACTGAGGCAGCCTGCGTCTTTGTTAAGAATATCGTCTATATTTTTAAAGGCCTGCTTGAACATTGTTTATGGTCGTTTTTATCAATTAATAAAGTTACCATTCTTGCTGTTGCGATAGCAAAACTAAATGTGGCATATATGCATATATGAAGAGGGCAAAATTTTTATAAACGAATCCCGCACTTTGCTTTATATCTCGACCCAAAACAAAAGAGGCTATCCCATTCGTGACAGCCTCTTTTTTATCCTTACAAAAAATGGAAATATCTTACTTCTTCAATACCACAAATTCAGTTCTTCGATTGGCTTGATGCTCTTCTTCAGTGCATTCTACGCCATCTTTACATTTGTTTATCAATTTGCGCTTACCAAATCCTTTGGAAGTGAACATGCTGCGGCTAACTCCTTTTTTAACGAGATAATCTACCACTGCATTAGCTCTTTTCTCCGATAGTTCATTATTAAAAGGATGACTTCCTCTGCTGTCGCAATGGGAGCGCAATTCAACCTTAAGCTTAGGATTGGCTTTGAACTTCTTCACCAAATCATCGAGGTATGGCTCAGCATCCGGACGAATATCCCACTTGTTGTAATCCCAATAAAAATTTGGAACAGCGTAGGTACCTTCTTGTGAGGTGTTTGTTTCTTGATCCGTTTTTCCCGGAGCATCAATCTTGCCCGGTTCCGTTTTTGCAGGGTCTTCAACCGGAGTAACAACAAGCGTCTCCAATTCAAAAATCACAGGAAATTCTTCTGATTTCGTTTTGTTGATCGTCGATATTTCCTGAGTTTCACTGAAATAGCCATCATTTTCAATTTTCACACGATAATTTTTACCAGGAATTAGCGGAATACTGAATTCGCCATTCTCATCTGAATAGAATACTTCCTCAGTGCCATCTGTTAAATTGAGCAAAGTGATTTTCGCACCTTCAATTGGTAACATGGTAGTTCTACTGGCCGCAAGTCCAACGATCATTAGTTCAGGATTGAACATTTCGAAGGAATAAATGCCATCACTTCCGCTGCGATTGCTCGACAGATATCCGGTTTTGCCATTAGGGTCAATAGAAACACCAAAATCGTCGGCATGCGAGTTGATAGGATAACTCAAATGATATGGACTCGACCAGTTGCCTCCACGCTTTACAGAATACATAATGTCTTTTCCGCCAATACCGGGATGGGCATCAGAGGAGAAGTACAAAGAATCTGCACTTTTCAGAAATGGAAATACTTCATCGCCGGTTGTGTTTATACTTGGGCCAACGTTTACGGGTTTAGACCAATTGGTAGCTTCGAGTTGGGTCATGTAAATGTCCATTCCACCAAATCCTCCCTGCATATCAGAGGAGAAATACATGGTTTTTCCATCAGCAGATAATGTAGGATGAACAAAAGTATAATGTTCATCATTGAAAGGCAATGGAATAGGTGCAGACCAATTCCCATTACCATCTTTCAAACTGTAATTAATCTGAAGATTAGAGGTGTTTTCGCCGTCTTTTCCGAGACGTTTGCCATCATAATTGCTACGGCTTAAATACATCGTATTATTATCTGAAGCAATCACTCCTGTAGCTTCATGATAGTTTCCATTAAGGCCATCCAGCTTCACCGGAGCATCAAATGAATTACCATTTTTCTTTACGCTGTACAGATCTGTATAGTTCAAATTGGTGTAAGGGTCTTTCACACCAACACCCGCCTTTTCTCCACTAACAAGGAGGCCATCACTTGTTTTGAAAGGTGCATAAACGGCATCCAAACCAGCAATATTTACTGGACTCACCTTGTACAAGGATGAATCGCGCATCATTTTATTTATGTTTTTACATGCGGAAAGGAGAGACGTTGCAACCGGATTGCCCTGATCTCTTGAAAGAATGCCTTCAAAAATCTGAGCTGCACGATCGTAATCTCCAGTAGCGATGAGTGCTTTCCCGAATTCAATTCTGTCGGTATCAGTTACAGTAGGAGCCGCAGTTGCGAGTGCATAGGAAGTAGCAGCTTCTTCGTATCTACCGAGTTGCATATTAGTTTTAGCGAGCATCAAACGGGACTCCGTGTCCTCTTTTTTTGCTAGCCCTTTTTCAAGCAAATTGGCAGCTTCGTCAAAGCGGTATTCTTCGTATGCAGTTTTGCCGCTTTTCAGGTACAGACCTGCGCAAGAAGACAGCATCAATGTGATGCCGACGGCAGCGTATAGCGTGTGCAATCTTTTCATATCAGAAATATCGTGGTGATCTTGTCTTGATGCCTACATTTTTTCCAAAATCGTAAGCAACCATTATTTCATGTGAACCATTGCTGTAATCAGCAATATCAGTAGTTGTAAAGTCGTAAGCATACCCCGCTCTCAACTGAGGTGTAATATTGTACTCAAGCATTCCAATAAAAGCATCGCCTGTGCGGTAACCGGCACCTACCCAAAATTTCTGGAAAAACAGAAGGTTGCAATTGATGTCTACTTCTACCGGTGCAGCTTCCTGATATTTTACCAAAATGCTTGGCTTTATCGCAAATACTGAACTCGGTTCAAACACATAACCGGTGTTAAAATAGTAGTGCTGATCAAAGTATCCATCAACCTGACTTTGTTCTAGTAAGAGGTTATCATCCAAACTGTAAATGTTCGGAACAGATAAGCCTGCGTAGAATTTTTGTGTGTAGTAATACAGGCCAAATCCAAATTTGCTTACCATTTCTCCATTGATATCATTGCGTTCGAATACCTGGTCGCCACTTTCCCAAACTACCACATCCGAAAGTTTGGCGGAGTAACTGGAGAAGCCTGCTTTGATACCAAAACTCAACTTTCCTATACCTAAATCCAGTTTGTAGCTGAAATTGGCACTCACGTCGAGTTCACTTGTTACGCCTAGTTTGTCATTGGTAATTAATAAACCAACTCCCAATTTGTCATTGGCAACCGGCCCATCAATTGAAAATACCTGGGAAACAGGTGATTTTTCAAATTGAACCCACTGGCTTCTGTGCAATGCACTAGCACTGAAATAGTCGTGTGTACCGGTATATGCCGGATTGATTAACAGTCCATTAAACATGTACTGAGAAACCAGTATTTCTTGTTGTGACCAGGCTGGAGCTGCCAGCGTAATCAATAAAAGAATATTAAGGATCTTTTTCATTGCCTTAACTATTATTGCGATTAACGGCGGAGATCAACGTAAGTGTTGAAATTCCTACCGGATGCTTCAAATATTACATAATAAGTACCAGCGGGTAAGTCATCACCATCATCATTGGTGCCTCCCCATTCGTTGGCATAATTGTTCTTCTCATAAACCAGATTGCCCCAGCGATTAAATACCTTAAATGTATTTACCGGATAGCCATCGAGTCCGAGAATAATATAACCATCATTGAAGCCATCGCCATTTGGAGATAATCCCGTAGGCAATGCCAAATCAGAAGGTTGAGTAATTATGATGGTAGTATCTCGTTCACAACCACTTTCATCGGTTACAACCAATGTGTAAGTACCTGCTCCCAAGCCATCCAGATCCTCTAAATCAGAACTGAAACTACCCGGTCCATCCCACTCATAGCTGTATCCGGGATTTCCACCTGTAACTTCTACTATGATAACACCATCGGTACCGCCTGAAGTTGTAACATTAAAATCATTTGGATAAACTACAGCTTCTGCATCAATTACTATTTCAGAGGGCTCAGAAATGGTCCATGAATTATTAAATGTGCAGTCATTTGCATCAACAACTTCAACACTGTATTCACCGGCTTCTAATCCACTGATGTCTGTGCCTGAACCTACAAGTTCGCCTTCTGAATTATACCAATTAATTTCAAATGGCTCCGTGCCCGAAGCAAGGCTCAAACTTATGGAGCCATCAGCTTCACCATTACATGAAATATTGATGGACGATGCTTGAGCAGTAACAGCAGGAGTTCCGTCCACATCTATATCAAGCTCAACGCTACAGCCAACATCATCAGTTACGGTAACGGTATAAGATCCTGCAAGAATTTGTGAAGGATCTTCCGTGCCTGATGGGATATTCGAAGGACC
>JBDNHP010000577.1:0-3611 GCA_041688765.1 Flavobacteriales bacterium | reverse complement strand
TTCTGAAAAACTACTTCGAGAGGATAACAACCGCTTGAACTTAAGATGTCGATATCAGCTATTGGTGTGGCAAATAAATCTATTTCAACTTCCGAAGAATCAATGCAACCAAAGATATTCTCGGCAATCAAGGTTACAATGAAAGTTGTGTCAACACCGAAATTATTGATGAATTGATGATTTACAACTGGCCCTGAAGCTACGCCCCCATCGCCGAAATCCCAAGTTAGTGAAGCTGTTGCGCCTGATGATGTGCTAATAAAGTTCAGGCCCAGAGGCGAACATCCTTGTCCTCCACCTAGTATTCCTGAGCTAACTTGAGGATAGAGGGTGATAGGTTGAATGATCGTGTCTGCACAAGCGAATTCGTTGTAGGCTATGAGCGTCAAATTGAAGATTGCCGGATCAGTTGCAAAACTTACAAATTCATGTGTGTGAATAACGGCGTCTGTTGTTGATGTTTGTCCATCGCCATATAACCATAGGTAAGATGTGGCAAGCGTAGATGTATTTGTTATTTCTACCGGCAAAGGCTGGCAACCTGTTGTTTCTGACAATGTAAATCCGCCGAGAGGTGCTGGATGTACTATAATGGAACCACTGGCTTGATCAATACATCCATTTGCTGAAAGTATTTGCAGCGTGATAATAAATGTGGTGTCCTGCAGCGTGTTATTGCTGTAGGTAGTTGTTGGGAAAGTATTGGTTGAAACGATTCCATTACCAAGATCCCACAAATAGGAATTAGCTCCTTCAGAAGTATTGAGAAGTTGCAGAGTTTCCGGCGAACAAACAGGCTCTGGCGAAAGGAAAGAAGCTTGTACTTCGGGAAAAACCGAAACACTTTGAGTAACAGTGTGAGCGCAACCATCAGTACTCAATGCCGTAAGGCTGATTTGATAAACCTGGGTTTGCCCTGTTTGATTAACAAAAGTATGGCTGTGATTTACCTGATCAGTGTTGGATGTATTGCCATCGCCATAATCCCATTCGTAGTTGCTGGCTAATAAAGATAGATTTTCGAGATTCACAGTTAGTGGTGAGCATCCGGAAACAATATCTACAAGAAATTGAGCAGTAGGTTGAGGATCAACAGCAACAGAACTATAGGCTGTATCTAAGCAGCCGAATGGGGAAGTGCCGATTAGTTGGATATCGAAAATTATAGTATTTGGACTGTTGTTTTCATAAACATGAATTGGTACTGGGGCATTAGAGAATTCACCGTCGCCAAAACTCCATTGATAAGCCTGTATGCCGATTACAAAAGGGAAATTCACTGTTAATGGCGAACAGCCTGAAACCGGAAAAACATTAAAATCAAAATTGGCCAATGGATATACAATAATATTAGAGTATGTGGTGTCATTGCAACCATTTGCTGCTATTGCAATAAGTTCAACGTTAAATGTTTGAAGAAATCCTGTGGAATTCTCATAAAGATGCGTCGGATTTATTGCTGTTGAAGTTGTGCCGTCTCCAAAGTCCCATTCGTAACTGATTGCACCTTGGGAGTTATTGTAAAATTCAGCTTCAAAAGGAGCACAACCTGGAGGATTACTGTTATCATCGAAATCAGCATTAGCACCCGGTTGCACTGTAACTTGTAAACTATCCGCTCTTCCACAACCAAAGGCTGTGAAAGCAGTGAGAATTACAGTATATGTCTCATCAGAATTTCCAAAATTTAAATAGGTGTGTTCAGGATTTTCAAGTGCTGTAAATGAGCCGTCTCCAAAACTCCATTCGTATGAAGAGGCGCCAAAAGTATTGTTGGTAAATGCGACATTCAAGGGTGCACAACCAATGGAAGGATCGAGACTAAAACTCGGAATTGGCGCTGGCTCTACAGTGATCGGAATAGTAACGGTGCCATCACATTGAGGCGTTTGTACTGTTAGTGTCACATTAAAAACCCCTGTTCCTGCGTAAACATGGATAGGGTTGCTTTCAGTGCTGCTTTGCCCATCACCAAAATTCCAGTTCCATGAAATGATAGGATCACCCGGGTCAAATGTGCTGAGATCAGTAAATTGAGAATTGGAGCCCTGACAAACATTATTTGCAACGAAATCAACATCCGGCGACGCATAAACTTGCACCGTTTCTTGATCATTATCTGAACAGCCAAATTGATTCTCTACACTTAATGTGATAATGTATGTGCCTGGGGAGTTGTAATTTTGAGGTGGAGGGGTATTACCGGAATAGGTATTCCCATTTCCGAAATTCCACAACCATTCAATTGGTGCTTGTGTGGAGTTATCACTAAAATTGACAGTAATCTGATCACAACCATCATAATTATCAGCTGCTATTATAGCGTTTGGAGCAGGAAGAACCGTCACAGGAACAGAAGCCGTATCTGCACAACTTCCTCCTGAACTTTGAACAGAAACCATCGTTTGCACTAGGTAAGTTCCGGGGTTGTTATAAACGTAGGTGATATTTCCACCTCCAGTTGGCAGCCAACCAATTCCATCGCCAAAATTCCATTGAAATTGATTTCCTCCACCATAACTTTGATTAAAGAAAGTGATCGGGCTACCTACGCAAACTGTATCCGTGGAAACGCTTAATCCTGCGGTTGGAGGGGGAATGATGCTAATTACGATGGTTGCAGTATCAATACCACAGAAATTAGAATCGAGCATCATAACCTCGTAGTTTCCTATTCCTGGATAAGATAGAGTATGAGGAAAAGTTGGCGGCCATGGAGTCCAGTCAATAATTGAATCTTGACCTTCTCCCCAGTAATCTCCAAAGTTCCAATATTCATAGCGCTGAGCGATATTACCTTGAAAAAGGCAATTTCTTTCTGTGGTATTCGTAAAAGTTACGGTATTATCCGGAAAACAAAGTACAGTAGCAGAAGGAGTAATTGCAGCCTCATCAATATCCCAAATTCGTATAGGATTAAATGTGGCCTCTGAAGCTCCACCCTGTATGGTATTGCAATAGTTTTCAGCGAGTAATGACACTTCCGTTTCACAGTTAACGGTATTGGGTTGATACAAGTGTGATACTATGTCACCGAGGTTGGTGTAGTCGAAAGTCAAAGGAGGACTTCCATCTCCAAAGTCCCAAGTGAATACTGTTGTTTCTGACACATTGGTGCTTGAATTAATAAACTCCAGCATTTGCGGTGCACAGGACTGAGTGAGCCCACCTACAGGAATTTGAATGGAAGCACTTGTAGCTTCTTCCATTACTAAAACTCCTTCCACTTCACAGCCGGAACTCACTTGAGTTATTACCACCATGAAGGTATCAACCGCCGCAGTATATGGGTGTGAAATAAAACTTGGCGAATTCCAAGTTAACCCTGTTTGTATTGGGGATCCATCTCCCCAGTCAATGGTGTATTCTCCCCAGTTATTGGGAGATTGAAGATTGAGGGTATAGTTATTGCCACTGCAGGAGTACCAATATGGACTCGGTGTTGCGATTCCATAAAAGTCAAAAACCTGTGGGCATTGCGCATTTAGCCCTTGCACCATTAGCAAGAGGATTATAGGGTGAATCAGTTTGGTGATACACGTCCGCTTCATATAATCTTATACGCAAACCTCTTTTTAAGATACCAAAACGCTGTTGTTTTAGACGAAAGC
>JBDNHP010000072.1:0-2635 GCA_041688765.1 Flavobacteriales bacterium | reverse complement strand
GTCATCGTATTGATATCCTGAACAATAGCGATAAGTCTCGGTGTTATAAGTGCCTTCTTCGGTAAAAACTGTCTGAAAATTAGTTGCCGGGCTAAGCTGTACCGCGCCAAAAGGTACCGTGGCCCCCGGAAAAGTATGACCCATGTTTTGTGTTCCGATAAAGGGATTGACAAAAGACGCAGGAAAAAAAGTAGCATCCTTAGGCAAATCAGATTGCTCAGGATTTTCTTCGCTACAAGAATTCAAAAAAAATAGTGCAAATCCCGCAAAGAGGATAAACAAAAACGGGAAAATAATTTTACACAGATTCATAGAACAAATGAATAGATAATTTAGACACGAACGGAGATATTGAAAAGTATGAGCCTCGAATTCCCCTATGGCACCTTCAATTAAATTTATGGATTCTCAATCCTTCCATTCATTGAATACTTAGGTGTTGAATATTTCTAGTTTTTACAAAATTCGAATTAAATTGGTACGATAATTGCAAGTCCTCAGAAAATCAATATAAAACCTCCAATACAATGAACACAATTAACAAATTCAGTCTTCCTATTGCCGTTGTGCTTTTAGCTGTGGCATTATTTGCATTTACCGAATCTAAATCCCCTGCACCGGCCGGGCAAAATGAATTCACTTCTTTCACAGTGGTTGAATCAATTGTTCCGAATGGCTTAGGAAGATCTAGAATGATTAATGCCCTCGAAACTCGCGATTACAAAGAGTTTACCTCGGTAAGATCAGAAGAAGAAAACGACCGTAATAAGTCGGATCGTGGTGATATCAGAGTTAAGAATTTTGAAGAAACTAAACTTTTGAACTTCTTTAATTTGGGAGGTATCCGATTTCAAAATATTGCAGCAAACGACGCAATTATCAATAACAAAGTAACTACCATGCTCAATGAAGGATGGGAATTGATGTCGATCACTGCCGGTGTTGAATCAGTAGGAAGCAAAGATGATGGCGATGGTATTTACATTACTCGCTTTTACTTTAAGCGATCTATATAATTGAAATACTCGATTTAGAAAAAGCGGTCATTGTGGCCGCTTTTTATTTGATCTCATTTTCAATTAAATGGAAAGATGCGGACTCGACAAATGTTGGTTCGATCCATTCGTGATTTTTCAATGACTTAGATCTTAAAAAATCCAAAATATTGACAAAGTACAGGTATCATATTAGTATTCAGACTATTATGTTATCTTTGAAATCTTAGTTCATCGTAAAAAGTAAAAATGATGAAGTATAAAGCAACATAATACAAAGAGCTAGTACCAATGCAAACTCAACTTCGCAGTATCTCATTTTTATCAGTCCTTTTTTTTACGGTTACAATCGTATCCGCCCAACAGGATGTCAGTCTCAAAATCACTTATAAAAGTCAAGGCGTTTGCGATTATGAAATCACGATCAAACATGGTGATGTTTCATTATCAAAATCAACAACTGATAAGTCTGGTGATGTAAGTTTTGGCTCCGTTCAACTGATTTCCAAATCCATTGATGTGTATGGGTACAAAAAAACAGCGAACGGAGACAAGACTTTTGAATTGAAAGGATACGTTGCACTAAATGATAGCTATTTCTACCATATTAAAATGGACGAGATACTTAAGGATGTTTGCAGCTCATCAGGAATGCCGGAGAATATGCTTCTTGGCGCATGGGGTTTGAATAATCTTGATTGTGGTGTATCTTCGGGAAATACTGGAAAGGGAGCAGAAAGTGATCAAGCTGTTAGCGAGTTAAAGTCGAATAACGACAAAGCAGAGGATGCCATTTTCGATCAGCAAAACTCTGGATTTTCAGAAAGTCAATTGCTAGAAAATGAAATTGCTGCACTCGATCGAAAAATCACTAAAAATCAAAAGGAGCATGATGAATTGGTGTCTGATGAAGCGGCTCAAATTGATATCGATATTTTAAATTGTGAGTTAGAAGAGCAAAAGCTGAAGCGTGAAAGAAAAACATTGGCGCTCGAAAGAGTTGAAAAGTCAAAAGTTTCTGCACTTAGTCCAGCAGAAACTAACGATTATAAAACACGGGAGCAAGCCATCGCCGATCAGGAAGCCGAATGGAAAGCCAATCGCAACGAACTGGAAAAGTCAAAAAAGGAATCTGAAAGCAATGGCAAAAGTGGATTGGGAAATGCCAAAGACAAAATGGAAATGAGCAGTTTGAGAACACAAATCAAGCTCAAAGAAAAAGGAATCGAAAATGCTAAAGAAAAGGGAAAGGAGAGTAACGAAGAAATAGCAAAACGCGAACTTGAGCTAGAAGATCTCAAACTGAGACTGAAAAACCTTGAAGAAGGAGAATAGGCATTTTATGGTTTTCTGAAGAGGCTGTTTCAATAGAAGCAGCCTCTATTGTTTGGGGTAGATTTGTTCGATTCCGCTATAGTGCGGTTCAATTTACAAAGGAATATAGGCGACTGGTTTGACACAAATCACACACCTTTGACACAAATTAAACTGTGGTTAAAATGTGTCATTCAAAAGTTAAATATTGCAAGAGCCTAGCGCAACATCTGTGCAATTTTGCTTCATCAAATTTAAAATCAAAACCATGAAACAAGGAATTATTAAAAATGCTTGTCCGTAATATTACCAATAAAAGCTGATCC
>JBDNHP010000576.1:0-4879 GCA_041688765.1 Flavobacteriales bacterium | reverse complement strand
TCAGCGCAGTGAAAGGCGGGGCGTATTTGGAGGATGAAATCATCACGAAATTGAATTATTTTCTAATGGATAGAGCCAGTGCTGAAGAGTACAGGGCTTTTTTCAAAATGGAGACGGATTATGCTTTTGGAGGATTTGCCAAAGTGAATGATGACTTAATACAGTTTATGCGCTCATTTTATGAAGAGGATCAAATTAAGCTTGATCCTGTTTATACTGGAAAAATGATGTTTGGATTGAAAGAAATGATAGTGAACGGACGTTTCGTTCCAGGAACCAAAGTGTTGGCAGTTCATACTGGTGGCTTGCAGGGAATTAAGGGCATCGAAAAAAGAGGGGGAATGGAGCTATATTACTGATAATACAGACATTAGAGGTAAATTTTTGTAAAATTTAAAAAGGCTAACTTTGCTGCTCATTCCGAACCATGAGCGACGCGATAAAGCACGAGTGCGGAATAGCCTTCCTTAGGCTGCGCAAGCCCCTTCAATTTTACCGGGAAAAATACGGTACAAGCTTTTACGGCCTCAGTAAAATGTATTTACTGATGGAAAAACAGCAAAATCGTGGACAGGATGGAGCGGGTTTAGCCAATATTAAATTGGATGTTCCGCCCGGAACCCGATATATAAGTAGGCAACGATCAAATAGTCCAAAACCAATTCAGGAAATATTTGATAAAATCCATTCCCGATTCAGTGATCTTGAAAGGGACAATCCAGAGAAACTAAAGGACAGCGATTATTTAAAAGAGAATTTCGCATTTACTGGAGAAGTGTTCCTCGGGCATTTGCGCTATGGAACGTTTGGCGGAAATAGCATAGAACAGTGTCATCCATTCTTACGTCAAAATAACTGGATGACTCGAAACCTTGTGGTAGCTGGCAATTTTAATCTCACTAATGTTGAAGAGCTATTCGGATTATTGGTAGAGTTGGGTCAGCATCCTAAAGAAGTGGCCGATACGGTTACGGTAATGGAGAAGATCGGACATTTTTTGGATGAGGAAAATCAGCGACTGTTTGATATGTTCAAGCAGCAAGGATATAGAAATATTCAAATCACTGAAAAAATTTCACATCACCTCGACATTAAAAAAATTTTAAGAAAATCTGCGGAGGATTGGGATGGTGGTTACGCTATGGTTGGAATGATTGGCAATGGCGATGCATTTGTACTTCGTGACCCCAATGGAATAAGACCAGCCTATTATTACGAAGATGAGGAAGTGGTTGTTGTAGCATCAGAACGGCCAGTAATTCAAACTGCTTTTAATGTTGTTGAAGACCGTGTTAAGGAAATTGAGCCGGGCCACGCTCTAATTGTGCGGAAAGATGGAAGTATGAGCATCGACGAAATTCGTCCGGCTCTTGAACGAAAAGCTTGTTCTTTCGAAAGAATTTATTTCTCAAGAGGTAATGATGCTGACATATACCAAGAGCGACAAGAGCTTGGAAGAAGATTGATTCCAACTATTCTCAAGTCTGTAAATTATGACTTGGATAACACGGTGTTTTCATTTATCCCGAATACAGCAGAAACCGCGTGGTACGGACTTATTAAAGGTGTTGAAGACTTCATTAATATTGAAAAAGTTAAGCAACTGAGCGCCTTAAAAGATCATGACCCGGAAAAAATTGCAGCTATTATTGCACGTAGAGCCAGGGTTGAGAAAATTGCTATTAAGGATGCTAAGCTGAGAACCTTTATTACGGAGGATAGTGCCCGAGACGAAATGGTGGCGCATGTTTATGATATTACTTATGGCACTGTAAAACGAGGCAAAGACAATCTGGTAGTTATTGATGATTCGATTGTTCGCGGTACCACTCTTAAAAAATCTATTATTCGAATTTTGGATCGACTTGATCCTAAGAAAATCATTATTGTTTCTTCTGCCCCGCAAATTAGATATCCCGATTGTTACGGCATAGACATGGCTAAATTAGGCGATTTCATTGCCTTTCAAGCTGCGGTTGCGCTTTTGAAAGAACAAGGCAAAGAAGAAATGCTTCAAATTGTTTATCGTAAGTGTAAGGAGCAAGAGTCACTTCCGAAAGAACAAGTGAAGAACTATGTTAAGGAAGTTTATGAGCCTTTCAGTGATGAACAAATTAGTCATAAAATTGCTCAGATGCTTCGTCCAAGCGACATAAAGGCAGAAGTGGACATCATTTATCAAACCGTTGCAGATTTACATGCTGCATGCCCTAAGAATTTGGGGGATTGGTATTTCACGGGCGATTATCCGACTCCAGGAGGAAATAAAGTGGTAAACAGAGCATTTATTTATTTTATGGAAGGACGCGATCAGCGTGCCTATTGATCCTTTATATTTTCTGACAAAATTCATTTTTTCAGTTGGATTAGGCCTAAATCAGGCCCGAAGTCAATAATTATTTTGATATAATATACTGATAATCAGTGAATAATGAAAAAACCATCAAAAACTTCCCCTTTTTTGAAACCAAAGCATTTTTTTTGACGTATCAATAGTCAGGAACAACGGTTTCTAAAGAGCAAAGAACAAAAGTATTTTTCATATTAAGGTTAATTAGGTTAAGGACGAAAAGCCCCGCAGATGCGGGGTTTTTCGTTTATGGCATTTTTCGAATTGATAGAATTTGGTAGATTTTTTTGCTCTTTTTGCTTTGTTTTGCTAATGACGGTGGTATATGGCCTAATTGTAGGAAGCCAATCTCTACCGTTCAGAATCAGAAACCGACCATTCAAGTCTATATTTTGCACACTGGAAACAAAACGCAACTAAAAACGTTTCCTATGTATAAATATGATTTACTTTTGCGGCATGGAAGAAAAGGAACGAAAAGTAATTATTGGCGCTACCGAAGTTTTCATGAAGTTGGGAATCAAGAGTGTTAATATGGATGATGTATCCCGAAGTCTAGGGATATCCAAAAAAACGCTCTACCAATATGTAAAAGACAAGAATGAATTAGTCCGTAAAGCGATGCAATTACATTGCGAAATTGAAGATATCGCAATGGATGCCATCTGTGCAAAAGGGCTCAATGCAATAGATGAAAGCTTTGAAATGATGAAGTTCATCAGCGATATGCTAAGGCTTATTCATCCTTCAATCATGTTTGACATTGAAAAATATCATCCAGAAATCAAGGGAGAAATGCTGGAAAACAGGCAAAATCGGATCTTCATTTGCATTTACGAAAACTTAAACAAAGGGATTGAAGAAGGCTTTTATAGGTCTGACCTCAATCCCAGGATTACAGCCCGTCTTTATGTTGGTCTGGTTGAACTCATTTTTAAACCAGAACATTTTAAGGATGAGCAATTGAACATTTTTGAGCTTTATCTGGAAATGTTCCGCTACCACATAAGGGGAATTGCTAGTGAAAAAGGGATACAATATCTCCAACAAAAAGTGAAAGAAGAAAGAACAAAACAAGATCAGTCTAAACAACAATAATTAAATGAAATCAGCATTAACTGTACTAGTTCTGCTATGCTCAGTATCGTTTTTGAAGTCACAAAGTGCAATGGAATTCAGCCTTGCTGAAGCCCAAGCATTTGCCCTTCAAAACAATTTGCAAATGCAGAGTTCGGCTATCGATTTAGAAATAGCCAAGAAAAAAATTAAAGAAACAATCGCAATTGGATTGCCGCAGGTGAATGCCAGTGGGAGTTTTCAGCATTTTCTCGATATTCCTGTTACAGTAATTCCCGACTTTATTTCGCCTACTGTAATTTCAACTTTGATTCAAACTGGAGTTTTAGATGCAGAAGATGCGCCTTCAGGATCGGCTCAGTTCGTTGAAGCTCAATTTGGAACGAAGTATAATGTGAGCGGCGGAATTTCTGCATCCCAATTGTTATTTGATGGCACTTTTTTAGTGGGATTGCAAGCTGCTCGTGCTTACGCTCAGTTTTCGGAACTCGGTGTTGAAAGCACTGAAGCTGAAGTTAAAGAACAGGTGGCGCAGGCTTACACTACCTTATTAGTAGCGAATGAGAATTTGAGTTTGCTCCAGCAATCTGCTTCAACTTTGCGCAAAATATCGGACGATACTGAAGCTCTTTTTAACAATGGTTTCGCTGAGCAAATTGATGTTGATCAGTTGAAATTACAGCTTTCATCAATAGAGAATCAAATTACATTTTCGAGCACTCAGATTGAAATTGCCAGAGAGATGTTTTGTTTCAGTTTGGGCCTTCCCGAAACCACTGAAATTGTTTTGAAAGACAATGTGGAAACCCTTTTGTTGGATGAACAATTGGGAGCTCTCATTCAGCAGCCATTTGTTCCAGAAATGTTACCTTCTGTGAAAACGGTGCAATCCGGTATCGTTCTTCAGGAACTGCTTCTTAAAAAAGAGAAAGCAGCTTATTTGCCTTCACTTTCTGCTTTTTTTAATCACAATCAGAATGCATTGAGAAATCAATTTAACTTTTTTGAATCGGGAGGGGCATGGTTTCCTAGCACTGTGTGGGGGGTAAATCTGAGCATACCTATTTTCTCTAGTGGCATGAAGCATTACAAAGTGCAGCAAGCAGAACTTGAACTCGAAAAAGCGAGAATAGGTCTTGAACAAGTGAATGATGCAACGCGCCTTACTTACCGGAACGCCAAAGCTGAATTGATGAATGCGATTAATCAGCTCGACAATACAACCAAAAGTTTGGCACTTAGTGAAAGAATTCTAAGTCATACCAGAATCAAATACAAAGAAGGATTGGCGAGTTCATTTGAATTAAGTCAAGCTGAAACACAGCAATTAAACACTCAAGGATCATATATCGCGGCAATGCTCAATGTATTGCAAGCAAAAATCCGAATTCAAAAATCTACTAACCAATTTTAATCTATAACAAACCACGTTATGAACCGCATTATATATTT
>JBDNHP010000575.1:0-3450 GCA_041688765.1 Flavobacteriales bacterium | reverse complement strand
TCCAAAATTTACCCCTATTCTGACACAAGGCTATCGGAAATTTACCCATATTCTGTTACAAATATTTCTGATTTTTACCCTTATTCTGTTTACAAGTTTAAACTTAGAATAAAAGCGGAAATAAAACTTTAGGGCGTTGGAATTGGTGTAATTAACTGATTTACAATGACAAAGGCTCTACGGCTTTCGACAAAACGATTTCTATGGATTGATTTGACTGTGCTTTGAACTAAATCGTAAAAAATAGAATGGCAGGCTAGGTTTGGCGGAGCACATCTTGGAGTAATTCTAAAGAACATGGCTCTCAAATAACCGATAGATCAAAAGCGTATTTATAGCTGATAATTTTTCTCTCCTTAATATTTTCAAGCCATGCTTTTTCATTGTGACTTAATTCGATTATTTCATTAGTGCTTGTATTCTTAAATCGTTCTGCCACATGCTCTAGCACTGCCATTTCGGTTTCAGAAAATAATTCAATCCTACACGCTCTATCAGGATGCGGTACAAATTGTTCTCCAACCGTATCGCTGTTTGAAAACTCGATACAACGAACATCCACATCATCATTATTCGTCAAATATTCAAAAATCGAATTATAGTTGTTCACAATAGGCCCCATATCTATTACCCTATACGAAACACCGCTAATTGAGAAACATGTTTTCTTAAAGTTCAAAAAATCAGCATAAAACAATAATTTATTCAATTGGGTTTTCCAGGGTTTTAATCTATGTGCAAAAAACACTACCATTTCGGTTAATTTTTCGAGTGTAGGCTTTTTGTAACCGGAAAATTCTCCGGCCAATTTATCTGTATTCACTTTATTATAAAAGAAGTAATCTTCCAGATTAGATTCAAAAAAATGCTCTTCATGTTGGCGAATTAATTTATCAATTTTACTCAATAAATTTTCTTTGTACGAGGGTGCGAGGGATTCGGCAATTTCAACCAAACCTCTAAATTTACGTGGATCTGCGGCCAATTGTATCAATTTCCCATTGGCATTGCTTGGAACTTCGCCTGATTCAGAATGCCGGTAACTGTTAGTTCCAAAACCCAGAATTTCCGACATTTTAGTTGCAGGCAAATCATACTTAGCTCTAATACATGCTATTTCATCTGGAAAAGGCAGATTAAAACGATCACGATATTGGTTATGAACTTGGAACATGTTTAATGCATCCAAGTCACTTGCACTGAACTTCTCTGCAGTTTCATAACATTGATAAAAATGAAATGCCACCTTAAATTCTGCTTTTCTGAAAACAAGCATTCGTTCTTCAATAAGAAGCGACATTTCTTTTCCGGTATATGGACTTTTCATATCAATTCGATTTAAAGGGATAAGTCAATTTAAATTCAGCAATATGAAATGAAATGCAGATTACTTTGGTTCCGGGGAGTCCGATGGTAATTTTAATATAAATATCTCTAGCCTTATAGTTTTTACCAAAAATCTATATATCATTACCCCGATTTAAAGAATCCGTTAACGGTCCTTCACAATAGTCCTCCACCGTTAAATTTCCTACCACCCTATCTCTTTCATTCGGCTTTATTTCAAGTTCTAGTAATGTCTGAATATTCTTCCCTCGGCCGTCTCAATATAGGATTCCCCATTGATTCATATTTAAACTAAACTCTTTTAAGAAGGCTGAAACGTGATCTTTTGTAACCATGAGCAAATTGATACACGAGGGGAGAGATAATTAAAAAATGACACACATACACTTCATAATTGCTTTTTTATTTATTTTTTCATCATATTATGCCTTTATAGTTGGATTCATCGATTTATGAAATTTGCCTTTGTTAACGGGATCTTAGGGTTTGCTGTTGGGCCGATATAATGTTTGAAGAGGCAGGGGTTGGGGAATGAGGGAAATTGGACAGGTATGGAATAAAAATAATAAAATAGATGTGCCACGGAATTTGGCATAAACTGCTAAAACACTCTTCAAGCCAAACTTATAAGTCGGAATATATTATTACTTTTCACCACTGTCCGATAAAACTTTAAAAGCGGGAGCCGCATAAAAGAGCTCCCACTTTTAAAGTTTTATCGGACAGTAGTGAGCTCAAATTTGAAGACAAAAAGATGTGAATTCTTTTAAAATTGCCCCTTGTGTACCGTTCAAAATCGACCTGTATTTTGGCAAACTTACGTCCTTTACAAACAGTAAAATTGATTGATCGCTGGTTAGAAAGTATTGTTGTACTGAAAGAAAATGATAATCAAAATGCAGAAGAGTTGAAAAAAGAACTATTTGAATTAAAATCGAACGGATGAACTGACTTTTGGTTTGTGGAAACATTGTGTGATTTTAGGTGCAGAAACTCTCCAAATCAAAATTCTTCCTAAAGAATCAACAAAGCCGGTTACTCGGCTCTATTCTTTCAAATACTACTTTTTCTTAGGTCCGGCTGCTGGAGTAGCACCCGGCTTAACACCTAAATTGTCCCTTCCTATGCCTGAAGGTTTCCCTATTGATGATGGCATCAACTTGCCCGTTTTACTTGGTTTTGACATAAATTCAATATTTCAATTATTCCTACATTTCGACGCATCGGAATTCGTCCCTGAATATTTGCCTCTAGGTGGCTAATAGCTTTTATGATTTGTTACATACTTCAAGCAAAAAGGCTTTATAAGCAATTTCAATCTGACATACTACTTCTTCAATGCTCAAACTTGAGGTATCAATTACTGTAGTATAGTTTGCTAAATCAGTAAAATCCACCTGATACAATTCATAAAGCCTGTTGCGCATCTCCTGATTTCTGTCGCGCATTCGAATCAATTCGTTCGTTCCACTGTCACTTTGACCGTCGGAAATATCACCCCTAGATTTGATTCGATTTAATACTTCTAATTCAGCTACTTCCAGATATACATGGAATGCCTTCGGATAAAAATGAAAGGCAAGTCTGTAATCGATTACACTTGTTGGCGTATTGTCGACTGTAGCTTTAAAACGCCCATCTAGCAATTCATCTGTCCCCGGGTGTGCCCTAGCATAGGCTTGAAACTCATAAATATTCATTCCTCTTCTTTCTGCAAACTCTCTTGTTATATTGCCTATTGAATAGAATGGCATATTTAATTTTTTAGCTAGCTCTTTACCTCCTGAAGATTTTCCTGCGCCTGCTTTACCGCTGATACTTATTATTCTATTTTCCATGTTTATTGAATTAGTATTATTTCATGTGCCATTTTTTGCTTGAATAATCCAAGTTGACAAGCGCTGTAATACAGTGTAATCAACCTACCGGAATCGACTATAATCATCAATTCACAATTGCATTTAACCCAAGAACCTGAGCAGTGTTTGTAGCGCTTGAGCCAGCTTCTGGCCACAATAATGATTGTCTTGTTCGTCTTGATTAATTTCCGCTCATTAAAAACTTCATAAATCAGACTGTCCGAAACTCCTCTTTGCCACTGTC
>JBDNHP010000574.1:0-3728 GCA_041688765.1 Flavobacteriales bacterium | reverse complement strand
CTCAATTTAGATACGTATTTAAGTTTAAATGAACCCATCACTATACCTTGGTGAAACTCATATTTGCTCCAATCAGAACTTACTTCGTTAAATGTTAATGGATTGGTTACCAAGTTATTCATCCATTCTTCTTTGTAGAATTTGGGTTTGAAGCCATTGGAGTAAGTCATCCAAGAGCAATAACATTGATTTTGCTCTGGCATTATGCACGGTTTAATAGACTTGAATTCATTTTTCATTACCGGCATTCCGACTAAATAGGCAGCGATCAATTGTTTTTCAAGGGCTTGATTTTCAATAAATTCATGGATTAATCGTACAGCATGATTTGTGCCTTGAGAGTGAGAAGCTATAATAAAAGGCCGGTTTGAATTGTAATTAGCTAAATAAAATTCAAATGCTGCTTTTACATCGGTATAGGCTAGTTCAAGTGCTTGATATCCACCTTCATCTGCATGGAAATAAGATTTAAGATGAGCCTGCCGGTATCTTGGTGCATAAATTTTACAACTTTCATTAAAAACGCTTGCCTGATGAAGGATTGGGCCATTGTCAGTCCAATTATTGGTTTCCTGATCATCCAATGAGGCGTTCCAATTTGCTGATTTACTGAGGAAGGTAGTGGGGTGGATAAAGAACACATCTACCTCTGCATTCTGTTGATTGTTAGTAAATGAGCTACTCGGAACCCGATCTGCCGGATCATTAATTTTGGGAAGTGAAGCCCAATTCACAACATTGCTATAATCCGGAGCTTGAGGCTTTTCAGCTTCTTCAAAACTCAATGGTCTATAATGCCTATTAATCTTACAGGAAGTCAGGGCGATAAGAATCAGACAGATAAGTCTCAATTTGTTCATTTAGCAATCCAGTATTCTGCAATATTTTGTTCCAAGTTTGGTCGGGAGCATCATTTAATCGAATCGTTTCATTGGTGAATGGATGCAAAAATTCAATGCGATGGGAGTGCAAAAATAGTCTTCGTAATTCGAATTGTTCTTCAAACAGTCGATTTATATGTCGTTCTCCATGTCTTCTGTCGCCTACAATATAATGTCTGATGTGTGCAAAATGCATCCGAATTTGGTGTGTTCTGCCTGTCTTGGGGTAAGCCGCAACCAGTGAAAGCCTCGTACTTTGGTAGCGACTAACTGGGAAGTCTAATTCGCATGTATTCAGTCGTTTATAAATAGTAATCGCTTGTTTTGGCTCTGCTTTAGGTTTATCCGGATTGCGGATGGCGTAGTCTATGGTTTCATTTTGAGGAGTCCAACCTCTGCAAATGCACAAATATTCTTTTTTTGTTGATTCTTTTTCAAAAATGGCATGCAACGTTTTAGCCCCCTCAAGGCGTCTAGCAAATAGAAGCAGACCCGACGTGCCTTTATCGAGTCTGTGAAGAGGGAAAATTCGAAATCCAAGTCTGTCGCGGAGAATATCTGCGGCATTGAGGGTTTCGTATTTGTCCATTTTCGTAGAATGAACAAGCAATCCAGAAGGTTTTGAGAAGGCCAAAAGGTGTTCGTCTTCGAAGATGAGCTTAATATCGGGAACAGTTGTTTGCATATATTAATGGAATATTAACTATTTTCGGGCTTTCAAATTTATAGGGGAGAGCCTTACATTCTAAAAAACCTACCTCTGAGGTATGAGCAAATATTACAAAAGCAAAAGTATAAACACCGTCTTATGCGGCATTCTGCTATTTTTGGGATTAATCCTGAACATTACGGAATCTAAGGCGCAATGGGTTGCCTACGACGGACTTGTATGTGAAATATTTCACGTACATGATGGCATAGAGTATGCTGATATTCCAGCAGGTTACGTAACATACCGGGTTTATGTACAAATGCAAAACCCTACTGATTTCATGAGTGCGGTTTTTGCATTGCTACCAAATCAAATCAATATCTCAACTACCGGTAATTTTTGGCATAGTCCATTTGGCGCCCCCAGTCAGTCTGGAGATGCAAACAGTTGCGCATTTTATGGTTTTTTTCCATCCTTAGAATACGACTCTTATATTACAGTTGGCAGAACTTGCGATACAGATCCGGGGGGTGCCGTTTTGGGAGCGTATGCCCTACCACCAGCACCAATGGTTCCTTTTGGAGCCGGCGGTACCATTAGCATGCAAGATGGCGCTTGGTTTACAGTGAATGGTAACTCCAATGGTTTAGCCGGGGCAGATCTTAGAGTTTTGCTTGGGCAGTTTACTACTAATGGCGTGTTGAATTTTTGTGTTAATCTTCAGGTTTTTCCTTTGGGTAATGGCGCAAACGAGGAGCAAATTTTTAATCAGTGTATATCCTGCACCAACCCATGTACAATTAGCCCTTTGGCTATGGAAGCTTATTTCCTTAATAATGCTACTTGTAACGGGTCAAATGATGGGTCCTTTTTTGTTGAACCATTGCCTGGTGGAGCAGGAAACCCTGGATATACCTTTAATGTTTACGAAGAGTCTGATCCAGGTACCATAGTTCAAACTGATTTGGATGGAACCATAGAAAATCTACCTGCAGGCGATTATTTTGTAGAAGTTATTGATTCACAAGGCTGTACTAGCACTACTTCCACCATAACCATTACCGAGCCTACTGCTTTGGGCATTAATGTTACGCTCAACGGTGATAACCTTTGTTTTGGTGATCAAATTGGTAGTTTTTCAATTTCCATATCTGGCGGAACGATTCCATACACCGTATTTCAAAACGGAGTGAATGTCGGAAATCAAACTAACTTTAACAATCTCGCTTGCGGTACATATACTATTCTGGTAATTGATGCCAACGATTGCGATGTGGCCACAGAAATAGAAATTGCATGTCCATCTGCTATTAGTGTTAATCTGCAATCTGCCAATATAGATTGCTTTGGAGCTTGCGATGGTGCCATAACTGGAACGATTAGCGGCGGAACAGCTGGACTCACAGCGGCAGTGACTGGACCGGGTTTCAATCAAAATTTGAGTGGTGGTAATTCCATTAATGTAAACCTTCAAAATCTCTGTCCCGGCGACTATACCATAGCAATTACTGATGGAAATGGTTGTGATGCGGAAGCTGAGTTCACACTTACGGAGCCTACAGAATTGTTAGTTGATCTCGAATTTGAGAATGCTTCTTGTTTTGGCGCGTGTGACGGTAATGCAAGTGTCTCTATTAGCGGAGGAACGCCTCCATATAACACCAGTTGGGGCAATGCCAATCCAAATTCTCTTTGTGCCGGAAATTACACAGTAACAGTAACAGACAGTGAAGGTTGTTTAGTTGCAACGCCTTTTACAATTTCTCAACCTAGTCAAATTACTCTAGTGATAGATGTAACGGATGTAACATGTCCTGGAGATAATGACGCTGCGGCAAGCATTACGGCTAATGGAGGAGTACCTGGTTATTCTTATGAAATTACTGGCCCTGTAAATGGTGGTCCACAAAACAATGGTGATTTTACTGGTCTTACCGGCGGTGCTTATACAGTGGTGGTAACGGATGATTCCGGTTGTATTACTACAGACGATTTCAATATATTCTCGCCAAACTCTCTTGTTTTAGTTGTTGATTTTGAGGATGTTAATTGTTTTGATGCAGATAATGGAACTATTACTACTACCACATCAGGTGGAACCAATCCTTTAACCGTAACGGTGAATGGACAGGCAGGCGGACCTCAGTTTGTTGATCTAGCCCCCGGCTCTTATGATGTAGTGCTTACGGATGCAT
>JBDNHP010000573.1:0-4722 GCA_041688765.1 Flavobacteriales bacterium | reverse complement strand
TATCCATCCCCCTAGCCATCAAATCACTTGCTACCAAAATTCTACATTCCCCATTCTCAAATTCATCAACAGTGCGAAACCTTCTTTTGGATGATTTGTTTCCGTGAATTACCGCCACTTGGTCATCGAATTGTGATGAAAGTGAAGCATGTATCCGATCAGCCATTCTCTTGTCGCCGGCGAATACCAACACCTTGTTCATTTCAGCATGATTCAGTAGCAAATGCTCTAACAAGTTCTTTTTTGAATGGAAATTAGGAGCTTCGTAATAAAATTGTGAAATGCCTTCCAAAGGTGTACCTGTAGGGGCATCTTCTATTTTTTCAATGAGATGAAAATCTTGCTCGATCAAATCTTCAATATCCTCGGTAATTGTAGCTGTAAACATCAATGTTTGCTTTCTTTCCGGCAATAAATCGAGCAAATTCTTCAATGAAGTTCGGAAACCTAATTTCATCAGATGATCCACTTCATCAATAACAATTTTTTTGATTTGACGTGGATTGATTGCGCCATTTAAAATTAAATCATTCACCCTTTCCGGAGTGCCTACAACAACATCAGCTCCTTGCACAATTTCGGCAGCTTGTGTTTTAATATTAGTTCCGCCATAAGTCCCAACTGCAATCATGCCTGTGTACTTCGCTAAAGACTGAAATTCTTCTGTAACCTGCACCACTAATTCACGCGTAGGTACTATAACAAGAACAGTAGGTACCTTTTTTTTGGAAAATTGCCAGAGTCTAATGATGGGTATCAAGTAAGCAAAGGTTTTGCCAGTTCCGGTTTGAGCTATGCCCAAAACATCGCGACCGGCCATTATTGGACTATAACACTTAGATTGAATGGGTGTTGGAATTACAAAACCTAGATCATCCAAGGCATTAAGTAGAGGATTATTTAAATTGAGATCAGTAAATTTCATGCTGGGATAATATTGCTTGCAAGTTAATTCAAGTTTTCTTCAATAGCCATGAGAATAACTGATTCAAGAATAATGTCGAATATTCAAGCGATTGCTTTAAGAATGCTTCTTCATTAAGCACAAACACAGTTAAATCATCCACACTTCAAAGAAACGATCACAACAACCGTCCAGTTTGCAATTTCTACCATTCAATCTCCTTCGATGGAATCATAACTTAAGTCTTAATAATCTTTGCCTCATAAATTAACCAATATGTTAAAGTAGATACTTCTTGCTGCATTGATTATCATGTCAACCTTTCACGCCTTTTCCCAAGAATAAGGCTATTCTGCTATGAGAGGACGAGTAATTGACAAACAAAGTCAATTTCCGCTTCCCGGGATGACTGTTGTACTTAGCAGTTCAGACCCAATAAGAGGTGCAAGCACAGACAATGATGGGTATTTCAGAATTGAAAATGTGAGTCCAGGAAGACACAATGTAAAGCTGAGTTTCATAGGATATGAACCTCGCGTTTTCAGTAACTTACTAGTAAATAATGGTAAAGACTTGGAAATAAACGTAGAGCTCGAAGAGTCTATAGAATTCCTAAATGTGGCAGAAATTGAGGCAAGCGAAGAAAAACATGAATCACTTAATAAAATGTCAAGTGTGAGCGCTCGCTCTTTCACAGTAGAAGCGGCTATGCGCTATTCCGGAACCTTGCAAGATCCGGCAAGAATGGCTCAAAATTTTGCTGGAGTAAGTAACACTAGTGATGATAGAAATGATATTATAATAAGAGGAAATTCTCCAACAGGGATGCTTTGGAGAATGGAAGGAATTGATATTCCCAGTCCAAATCACTTTGCCACATTGGGCACAACCGGCGGACCTGTTAGTATGTTAAACATTAATAATCTCGCAAATTCCGATTTCATCACCGGAGCTTTTGCCCCCGAATACGGAAATGCACTAGCAGGTGTTTTTGATTTAAAACTTCGAAGCGGAAACATCAGTAAATACAAATTTCTTGGACAAATCGGGTTCAATGGTTTTGAATTTGGCGCTGAAGGACCGCTTGGACTGGGCAAAAACAGCTCCTTCCTTTTCAATTACAGATATTCCACACTTGGCGTATTACGCGCCGCAGGAGTTGACTTTGGAACTGGAAGTGCCATTCCGCAATATCAGGATCTCACATTTAAAATTGATATTCCAACTTCGAAAGCAGGTAGATTCACTTTATTTGGAGTTGGTGGAAAGAGTTTTATTGAATTTAAAGCGGAGGATGCTACTGAGCGAAACTTATACAGCGCCGACGCCGAAAATTCAGAGTTCAATTCCGATACCTAATTTCGGTGGAATAAGCCACACTGCTTTCTTTGGCGAAAACACAAAGTCGAGCCTTAGTATTGCTGCTTCACATGTAGGTTCTTTCGGATTTATTGACTCTTTGAGCCTACAAAATGGCGATCCCTCCAGGCGATTTGGCACACAAAACATTCAAGATAAAATCAGTGCCAATTACAGCATTAATCATAAATTTAACAGCAAACATAATATCAGGACAGGAATAATTGCCGACCATTATATCTTTGAATTGCAGGACTCGGTGAGAACTGCAAACGACGAATTCTTCAAAAGCACTAATAGTGATGGCAACGCAAATCTCATTCAGGCTCATATCAATTGGCAAAGTCGATTTACTGCTAAGCTAACTGTGAATACCGGTTTACATCAGCAGCTTCTTTTGATGAATGATGCTATGGTTCTGGAGCCTAGAGTTGGCGCTCGATACAAACTAAACGGGAGGCATACAATTAGCATGGCAGCTGGATTGCACAGTCAAATGCAGCCAATACCGGTTTATTTTAATGAACTTAGAATCGATGATCAGACTTCAGTTTTGCTAAATAACAAGCTCGATTTTAACAAAAGTGCTCATTTGATTGCCGGATATGAAGTTTTACTAAATGATAAATTTAGAATTAAATCTGAAATTTACTATCAACAATTATACAATATTGCTATTGACAGAGACTCCTCCTCTTTTTCAATTCTCAATACAGGAACTGATTTTGGAATGCCCTCCAATGCTGATTTAGTGAATGATGGTGAAGGCTACAATTACGGGCTTGAACTTACTGCCGAGAGTTTCTTTCACAAGGGCTATTATTTCTTGAGTACCGTTTCCTTATTTCAATCTAAATACAAAGCAAGTGATGGAGTTTGGAATAATACCGCCTTCAACGGTAACTATGTTCTGAATGTTCTTGGTGGAAAAGAATTTAAAATTGGAGAGGCAAATGCGCTCTCATTTGATTCCAAAATAATGTATGATTACAAGGCTTTAGCTGATTTAATTAAGGGGGGGTGAAAAGAAATACAAAGAGCGATTTTTGATCAGTAAAGGCAGCAAATTGCAACATATTCCAAGCACATCAATAGCCTATTTCTTTTCCGAAGCAAGTGCAACATTTCTGGCAGATGAAAATAACGAACATTACCTCATCAACTACAACTTGGATGGTCTGCTGGATTTGCTTAATCCAAATCAGTTTTTCAGGGTAAACCGAAAATTAATTTGTGGCGTCAAGGCTGTACTTTTTGTAGAGCAATACTTTAATGGCAGCCTTTTGCTCGGGCTTAACCCTGCCTTTAATGAAGAGGTATTTGTTTCAAGACAAAGAGTAAAAGACTTCAGAGATTGGCTGGATTCCTGAGTTAATACTTTGAATTTTAATACAATTAAGCTACATTTGCAGCCCTTTTAAAGAGGCTGTGTCAGAAAACATCAAGATATTATCCGGTTCTGCTTCGAAATACTTGGCAGAAAAAATCGCTGAAAGCTATGGCGTTACCCTTGGTCAGGTTGTAATGCAGCGATTTAGCGATGGTGAGTTTCAATGCTCTATTGAAGAAACTGTTAGAGGAATGGAGGTGATTATAATTCAATCCACATTCCCTCCCACGGATAACCTTTTTGAGTTACTTTTATTGGTTGATGCTGCGCGCAGAGCTAGTGCCAAACGCATTGTAGCGATGATTCCCTATTTTGGGTTTGCTCGCCAGGATCGCAAAGACAAGCCTCGGGTGGCCATTGGTGCAAAACTGGTTGCTAATTTATTAACTGCTGCCGGCGTTGACCGCGTAATTACCATGGACCTCCATGCTGATCAAATTCAAGGGTTTTTCGAAGTTCCGGTTGATCACTTGTTTGCCTCTACCATTTTTACTCCATACATAAGCGGTCTCAATTTGCCAAATCTAGTAATTGCAACACCCGACACCGGCGGATCAAAGCGGGCTAATGCGTATGCTCAAACCTTGGGTGTGGATATGGCAATTTGCTACAAACAACGCAAGGTTGCCAATCAAATTGAAAGCATGACTGTAATTGGAGATGTTGCAGGCAAAGATGTTGTGCTTATAGATGATATGGTTGATACTGCCGGTACACTTGCCAAAGCCGCCGACATGATGTTGGAACAAGGCGCAAATAGCGTGAGAGCAGTTTGCACCCATGCCGTTTTAAGCGGAACTGCTTACGAACGCATTGAGGCAAGCGGACTTACTGAGTTAATTGTAACTGACAGTATTCCTCTCAAAACAGACCGACCTATTGGTAAAATAAAGGTTCTAAGTGTTGCAGATTTGTTTGCTCACGTTTTGCAAAGTCTGTTGTCAAATCAGAGTATTAGTTCATTATTTATATTAAAACAATCAAAAAAATGAAAACAGTATCATTGAGCGGCTCTCTGCGTGAGGGCGTAGGGAAAAAAGATGCTGCCGGTCTGAGGTCTTCTGGATAC
>JBDNHP010000572.1:0-7425 GCA_041688765.1 Flavobacteriales bacterium | reverse complement strand
CATCAATCCTGACAAGGGTGACCTTGAAATCTGGAGAAATCGTGCTATCGTTGAAGATGCTGAAATCGAAGACGAGAATACGCAAATTGGCATTACTGAAGCACTCAAAACCGAAGCCGACTTTGAAGTTGGTGAAGATTTTACTGAACCAATTGCATTCCATTCCTTCGGTCGCAGAAATATCCTCGCCATGCAACAAAATCTTAAGTCCAGAATTCAGGAACTTGAGAAAGATCATATTTATCAGAAATATTCTAAGCGTGTTGGAGAAATCGTAACCGGTGAGGTTTACCAGGTTTGGAAGCGAGAAGTGCTTGTTATTGACGATGAAGACAATGAGCTTATCTTGCCTAAGGATCAACAAATTCCGCAGGATTTCTTCAAAAAAGGAGATAATGTAAGAGCTGTTGTTTTTGCTGTTGAAATGAAAAATAGCAATCCGAGAATTATTCTCTCCCGCACCGCTCCTGAGTTTTTAGAGCGTCTGTTCGAACAAGAAGTTCCTGAAGTTTTTGACGGTTTAATTACCATCAGACGAATTGTTCGCGAACCAGGAGAACGTGCTAAAGTTGCTGTAGAATCGTACGATGATCGTATTGATCCAGTTGGAGCTTGTGTAGGTATGAAGGGTGCCCGTATTCATAGCATCGTTCGCGAGCTTCGCAATGAGAATATTGACGTAATTAATTATACCGCTAACGAACAATTGTTGATCCAGCGTGCTTTGAGTCCTGCTAAAATTTCTTCTATCACCCTTGATAAAGAAAATATGAAAGCAGATGTTTTTCTCAAGCCTGATCAGGTATCACTTGCAATTGGAAAGGGTGGGCACAATATTAAACTCGCAAGCAAATTAACAGGATTCGAAATTGATGTATACCGCGAAAATGAAGCAGGTATAGATGACGTAGATCTGGAAGAATTTGCTGACGAAATCGATAGCTGGATACTCGATGCACTTAAATCCATTGGATGTGATACCGCTCGTAGTGTATTGGAAATCGAAAAAGCAGATCTTGCAAAACGCACAGATTTGGAAGAAGAGACCATTGAAGAAGTACTTAAAATTCTGCGTGCAGAGTTCGAATAAGCACTATCCAATATTGGCATTTTTTTAATACCAGAATAAATTCAGAACTTTGAGTCCTATATGGGAGATACGAATAAGGCAGTAAGAATAAGCAAGATAGCCCGTGAGTTAAACGTGGGCACCGGAACAATCGTGGAATTCCTCGAGGCTAAAGGGATAGCTGTTGAAAACAGTCCTAACGCTAAAGTCGAGCCAGAAGCCTATGATTTGCTGCTTCGTGAATTCCAAGGAGATAAAAAGACCAAAGAACTCGCTAAAAACGTAAACCGAAAAAGAGCGGAACGCGAAACAATAACCATTGAATCAGGTAAGGCTAAAGAAGAAGAGGCGCCTGATGAAGATGATGTTGATTTGGAAGCAATGCGTAGAGTTCAAGAACGTGCTAAACCAGCCGAACCTGCACCTAAGCCCGCTCCGGTTGAAGCGCCTGTAGCAAAAGCCCCTGAACCGGTTGAAGTTCCAGAGCCCAAAGTGGCTGAAAAGCCTAAGGTTGAGCCAAAAGCAGAGCCTGTAGGAAAAACTGTTCCAGAGCCGGTTAAAGAAGATCCAAAAACTGAGAAGACCCCGGATATAGTAAGCCCTGAAGTAGAAGAAAAAACGGAATTGAAGGGCCCAAAAGTGGTTGGAAAAGTTAATCTCGACGAATTCAATCCGAAGAAGAAAAAGCCAGAACAAAGGCAAGCCGAGCCTCCTAAAAAGGGTAATAGACCTCCTGCACCGCCTGCAAAAGCGCCAGCTCCCACTGTAAAAGCCCCTGAGCCTGCGCCAAAAGCCGTAGAGCCGAAAGCACCACCAGTGAGAGTGGAACCGGAGCGCATGAAAGCCGAAGTTGAAAAACTTGCAGGGCCAACTGTGGTTGGTAGAATTGTTTTGCCGGTTACTCCTGAGCGTAAGCCTCGTCAGGAAGATGAAGATCGCAAAAAGCGCAAACGTAAACGTGTAGCTAAAGTTGATGTCGAAAAACAAGCAGCTGAAGCGAAAAAGAATAGACCTAAACCAGCACCCGGTCAAGGCGGTGTTGGCGGTCAAGGCCAGCAAGGTGGTGGTGGCGGTCAAGGCCAGCAAGGTGGCGGCCAAGGACATCAAGGCGGCGGTGGCGGCGGTGGTCATCATCACGGCCAGCAAGGTCAAAACAGAAATCGCAAACCTGAAGTGAGAACTGATGTAAGCGATGCAGCTATCCAAAAAGAAATTAAAGAAACACTTGCTCGTCTGAGCGGTGGACAGGGTAAATCCAAGTCCTCAAAATTCAGAAAGCAAAGAAGGGAAGATTTCCGTCAGCGCAGTGAAGAAGAAATGTTGAGGGCGGAAGAAGAGCGCTCAATTCTTAAACTTACCGAGTTCGTTACTGTTTCTGAACTTGCTTCAATGATGGGACGCCAGCCAACCGAAATTATTTCGGCTTGTATGTCGCTTGGCATTTTTGCTTCTATCAATCAGCGTCTTGATGCTGAAACCATTACGGTTATTGTTGATGAATTCGGTTACAAAGTTGAATTTGTAAGTGCTGAAGTTCAACAGGCTATACAAGTAGAAGACGATAGTCCTGAAGACCTCATTACTCGACCACCTATTGTAACTGTTATGGGTCACGTTGACCATGGTAACACCTCATTGCTCGACTATATTCGTAAAGCAAACGTAATTGCAGGTGAAGCCGGAGGTATTACTCAGCATATTGGTGCTTATAGCGTGCAACTTGATAACGGCAGACATATCACTTTCCTCGATACTCCCGGTCACGAAGCCTTTACGGCCATGCGTGCTCGTGGAGCGCAAGTTACTGACCTCGCTATTATTGTAATTGCGGCTGATGATAGTGTAATGCCTCAAACCCGTGAAGCAATCAATCACGCTCAGGCAGCTAGTATTCCAATGATTTTCGCCTTGAATAAAGTCGATAAACCGGATGCCAACACGGAAAAAATCCGTGAAGAATTAGCCAACATGAATATTCTGGTTGAAGATTGGGGTGGTAAATTCCAAAGTCAGGAAATTTCAGCTAAGAAAGGTTTGGGTATCAATGAACTACTCGAAAAAGTTTTGCTTGAATCCGATATGCTCGAACTCAAAGCAAATCCTAAAAAGCGTGCTTATGGCACGGTGATCGAATCAACCCTTGATAAAGGTCGCGGTTTCGTTACAACTCTTTTAGTTGAAGCGGGCACATTGAGAGTTGGAGATGCTGTTTTAGCAGGACAATGGAGTGGTAAAGTGAAGGCCATGTTTAATGAGCGTGGACAAAATATTGAAGAAGCCGGACCATCTTCTCCAGTGTCAATGCTTGGTTTAGCAGGAGCTCCTAGTGCTGGTGACAAATTCAATGTGTTTGAAGATGAAAAAGAAGCACGTGCTATTGCTACTAAACGTCAGCAATTGCAACGTGAGCAAGGTGTTCGTTCTCAGCGACATATTACAATCGAAGAAATCGGTCGTCGTATCGCATTAGGTGAATTTAAAGAACTTAACCTTATTGTAAAAGGTGACGTTGATGGTTCTATTGAAGCATTGAGTGATTCATTGCAGAAATTGAGCACGGAGAAAATCCACGTCAATATCATTCACAAAGCAGTTGGAGGAATTTCTGAAAGCGATGTGCTTTTGGCTTCTGCATCAGATGCTATTGTAATTGGCTTCCAGGTTAGGCCTAGTGCAAGTGCGCGTAAACTCGCCGAAAAAGAAGAAATTCAAATTAAGTTGTACTCTGTTATTTATCAGGCTATTGATGAGGTTCGCCATGCAATGGAAGGACTTCTTGAAGCCAGAATGGAAGAGAAAATCACAGGTACTGCTGAAGTTCGTGAAACATTCAAAATCACCAAAGTTGGAACCATCGCAGGTTGTTTTGTATTGGATGGAAAAATCAATCGAAACAGCAATGTGCGTATAATCCGCAATGGAATTGTAATTCACACTGGAACATTAGGTTCTTTGAAGAGATTCAAAGATGATGTGAAAGAAGTAGCCAGAGGCTTTGAGTGTGGATTGAATATTGAACGATTCAACGATATGAACGTTGGCGATAGCATTGAAGCCTTTGAAGAGGTTTCGGTGAAGCAAACGCTTTAATCTCAACATCAAAGTGGAAGAAATTAAGCAAGAGATTTTTTCTTGCTTAATTCTTTGCGAAGGCTAACGATTTATCTCCTTGTTGGAACTTTAATTATGCGCTCAATGGATAGCCTGAGACCAGCATATATTGAATTGGTATGGAGCCGCCCTCGAATGTTTTTAGGTGAATCACAAGGCTGGAGAAGTTCTGCTTTTGTATATGGGCATGAATTATTATCCAAAATATGCCGAAACTACACAGGGCGTGCGCGTTAACGTATTACTTTGATTTTTCCTTTTGTACGTACTTTGGAGAAGGATTGTGAATGGAATGACTAGCAGAAGACAGGCACATTCCTGCACACGAGAGCATAATTATTAGCTCCAAGAAAATCAAAATCTAATCAGTAAAACCTTAATATGATGATCATACCCAAGGGTGTGTCACAATCGCAGCCCCGGGCAATAAGGCCCGATTGCACATAGCTGCACTCTAGTTCTCTCTCGGAGGTAAAACAGGAAGATCTATTTCATCCGAAACAACTATCGCACTCGGGTAATCCGCTTTCAATTGATTTAGCACTTTATGAGCCTCGTGCTGATTTCGAAAATTGCCAGCTCGAACACTAAAACTGGGAGTAATTTGCTCGATGTTACAAGGGATGTCTGGATGATTTCGAATAAAGTTGGCTCTAGCTGTTTTAGATTGATCTAAAGTCCCGAAGAATATTTGAATGCGAAATCCTTTAATCGGTTCTGGATTTCTAGCCAAACTATCATTCAAAAGTTCAACGCCATAATCAGCAATCACTGTCACTTTTCCTGTTTTCTGAAGAGTTTGGACAACAGAATTATCCGTTTTAGCTGGAGCAATACTGTCAGGTTTGAGGTAATTCAACAAAATATTAAGGGAATCTGAATCGGCAGTTTCTTTTTTCTGAACTGCTTTTCCAGCTTCTTTATCTACACTTTTCTTTAGCCAAGACCCTTTCTTGTCTTGTGCAAGTAATTCATTAGAAGCAATTTGCGTTGATGCAAATAGGGTAATGGAGACAAGGATTCTATAGATCATGATGCTGCAATATCAAAAACGATGCAAAACTAACATTCCCTGACTAATAATTTTAACTTGTTGAAATACAGATATTAACTTTCTTTTATAAGTTGCAATTTCTTTGCTTATCGTTGATGAATGCGCTTTTCTGTAAATAATTTAGAATCATTATAAATTAGTGAAATCGTTTACAATTTTGTGACAATCTGCGATTCGAAATTCAAATAACACATAACTTTGCCCGCGAAATCTTAGGTTTCGCCACAAGAAAAGAACCGAGCAATGAACCTGTACCAGCCCGGACTCCTGAAACGTCCAGCCCTGCTTCAAGCGCTCCTCCTTGTATTGAGCTTAAGCTTATCTGTTTCTGTATTCGCCGATATACATGCCGGTGGAGATGCAGCAAAAGGTGAGCTTCTCTTCAAGGCAAATTGCGCATCATGTCATAAACCAACTAGTGCTGTACTTGCAGCTCCCGGTCTTGCCGGTATAAGTGAGCGTTGGAAAGGCAAAGACGAACTTCTGGTGCTTTGGATCCAGAATCCACCTGCGGCCATCGCTTCAGGTGACGCATACGTTAAGTCGCTCATTGAAAAATACCAAGCCAATTTTGGTATTATGCTCGGTCAGGCTGTTAATAAAGAGGAGATCAATCATATCCTTACTTATGTAGCTAATTACAAAGATCCTGCTGCCGCTCCGGTTGAAGAAGGCGATAAAGGATGGTATGTTTGGGATGAAACGGAAGGAAAAGTAGAGAGTAACCCAATAATTTGGTTCCTTATCCTTGGAATACTCTTTCTCATTATTGTTTTATCCGCTTCAGGTGTTCGTCGCTCACTTCAAAGCGCAGTTCTCGAAGCGCAAAATAAAGAAGGCTTACCTCATTTATCATACTTCACCCGCTTCAAAGCTTGGGCTTGGGAGAATAAAGTGTTTGTTGGATTGATGGGGCTCTTTATAACTGGTTATCTGGTAGTAGTAGCTTATAGCGCCGGAATGGGTGTTGGTGTTTATGAAGGCTATCAGCCCGAACAACCAATCAAATTCTCGCATAAGCTTCACTCTGGCAAAAATAAAATCGATTGTCAGTATTGCCATAGTAGTGCTAGCCATTCTAAACATGCAGGAATTCCTTCAGTCAATGTGTGTATGAATTGTCACAAAGGGATTAAAGAAGGGCACAATGAAGAATTTACAGCGGAGATTCAAAAAATCTATGATGCTATAGGATTTGACCCTGCTACTTCTACATATATTCCGGATTACGAGCAAAAACCGATCGAATGGGTAAAGGTTCACAACCTTCCTGATCACGTTTATTTCAACCATGCCCAGCACGTAACCGTGGGGGGATTGCAGTGCCAAAACTGTCACGGCTCGGTTGAAACCTATACAGTAGGTAAAATTGCGCCGGTATCTGAACTTGCAAAAGTAGATTTGCCAGGAATTATTCAACTCCAAAAACCAACACTCACTATGGGTTGGTGTATTGAGTGTCACAACAAAGCAGAGGTGCAAATGGCCGGCAACGGTTATTATGATGAAATCATGCGCCGCCTCGAAGATACAGAACGTGGTAACGAAGAACTTCGTCACTACCACGAAGACGATAAGATCACAGTTAAGGAGCTTGGTGGCTGGGAATGCGCCAAGTGTCACTATTAATTATCGTACCACCCAATGGGAACTACGAAGAAATATTGGACCGGTCTAAGTGACCTCCACAACACGGCAGAATTTCAGGAAGCCGTTACTAATGAATTTCCAAAAGACACTGCTCTTGACGAATTTCTAGGGGATGAAAAACTGAAAGAATCATCAAGTAGCCGCCGCGATTTTCTCAAATTCATGGGCTTCAGCATTACTGCTGCTTCCCTTGCTGCTTGCGAAACTCCGGTAGTGAAGTCTATTCCTTATGTCGATAAACCTGAAGAAATTACGCCAGGTGTTGCGAATTATTACGCATCTACTTTTTACGACGGACAGGATTACGGTAGCATTTTGGTGAAAACCAGAGAAGCGCGCCCTATTTTCATCAAATCGAATCCCGATTTCGGATGGAACAAAGGAATTAATGCCCGTATCAATGCTTCTGTACTTGGACTTTATGATAGCTCAAGACTTCAGGGACCTAAACTCGGAGGCGCAGCTGCTTCTTGGGTTGACGTGGATACTGCTATTAACGCCGCTATTGCAAAAGGTGGAAATGTTCGTGTTTTGAGCAATT
>JBDNHP010000571.1:0-6609 GCA_041688765.1 Flavobacteriales bacterium | reverse complement strand
TTTCTCTGGATGAAAGCAATAAAATTGGAAGCAGCATTGAGAAGGCTCTGCTAACTATACCAGAAGTGCATGTTACTACACGAAGAACAGGGAGGGCAGAACTGGATGAGCATGCCCAAGGGGTGAATTCTTCTGAAATTGAAGTGCCTTTCGAATTAAAGGAAAGGAGTCGAGATGAGTTTATGTTAGAAGTACGTGAAACACTATCAGGGATCTCAGGGGTGAATATTACCATTGGACAGCCAATTGGTCATCGTATTGACCACATGTTATCGGGCACTAGGGCCAACATTGCGATTAAAATTTTTGGAACTGATTTGAACCGATTGTTCACACTTTCTAATCAAATTAAAAATGAGATTCAAGACATCGAAGGTATTGTAGATCTTAGTGTAGAGCAACAAGTTGAAATTCCTCAAATTCAGATCAAAGCCAAAAGGCATTTGCTTAATCATTACGGAATTACAATCGGAGAATTCAATGCATTTGTTGATGCGGCATTGGCTGGTGAAAAAGTTTCGGATATCTATGAAGATGGAAAGACCTTTGATTTGATTGTTAGATTCGACGACGCAAACAGAGCTGAAATTGATGATATCAGGAATGTTTTGATCAGCACAAACACCGGACTACAAATTCCATTGCACTATGTGGCGGCTATTGTTAGTGCAAGTGGGCCCAACACTATTAATCGGGAAAATGTAAAGCGAAAAACGGTGGTTTCAGCTAATGTAGCAGGCAGAGATCAAAAAAGTGTAGTAGATGAAATTAGAGCAAGGGTTTTGAAGAATATAGACTTGCCGGATGGCTATCATATCGAATATGGCGGACAATTTGAAGCAGAAGAAGAGGCTTCAAAAACATTGATGTTAGCATCGCTTTTATCATTGCTTATCATTTTCTTGTTGCTATATCAAGAATTTAAAAATGCGAAGATTTCGGGTATAATATTGTTGAATCTTCCATTGGCATTGATAGGCGGAATTTTCAGTATTTATTTCACTAGTGGTATTCTGAGTATTCCCGCTATAATTGGGTTTATTACGCTATTTGGGGTAGCAACCAGAAATGGAATCTTGTTAGTGTCGCATTATAAAACATTGCAAGAGCAGGGGATGGGTCTTTATGATACTGTGATTCAAGGGTCAAAAGACAGACTAAGTCCTATTTTGATGACAGCACTTACTGCGGGTTTGGCTCTTATTCCCTTGGCTATGGCAGGTGATTTGCCCGGCAATGAAATTCAAAGCCCAATGGCAAAAGTGATTTTAGGTGGACTCTTAACCTCTACTTTATTGAATATTTTCATTGTGCCAATAGTTTATTATTTATCAAATTTAAAAGCGGAATGATGATGAGAAAGTCCATATCTATTTTGTCAGCTCTACTATTGCTTGGCTTGTTTGCAAAAGCACAGAGTTCTATTGCCACCGTTCTGCAAAGCATCGAAAAGAACAACAGAACAATTTTGAAGCAAAGTCAGGATTTGAACGCCAGAAAGCTCGCTTTTAGAGCAGAAATGCCTTTAAATAATCCGAAAGTTGATTACGATTATTTGAACGGTTCACCTGCTAATGCTGGAAATCAAACTGATTTTGTGGTAACCCAACCATTCGATTTCCCAACGGCTTACTTGAAAAAGAAGCAGCTTAATGAAGAACAAAATCTTCAAGTTGATTTGGAATTTGTTTTAAGTAAACAAGAAGTGTTGCTTGAAGCCAAATGGCTTATGATTGAATTGGTTTTTAAGCATAAAATTGAAAACATGCTGGAATCAAGAATGCAAAATGCTAAGAAATGGCTGGGTGATTTTGAGCTTAAACTTTCAACCGGTGATGGCAATATTTTGGATGTAAATAGAGCTAAACTTGATTTGATAGATTTAAGTACAAAGCTTGCTCAAAACTCTTCGGAGATTGTTCAGCTTAAGCAAAGTCTAATTGAATTAAATGGAGGTGAGTTTATAGAATTTACCGATTCTGTTTATCTGGAAACACCCTTGATTCCTGATGCTGATGCCTTGGAACTTGAAATTGAAGTGCTGGATCCGATGCGAAAGGTGCTCGAACAGAAAAGAATTACAGGCTTAAAAAATGTGGAATTCTACAAAGCGATGGCCTTACCTAAGATTGAAACGGGCTACCATTATCAGGCAATTTTGGGACAAACTTTCAGCGGCTTACACTTAGGGTTTACCATTCCATTGTGGGAGAATAGTAGCAAAATCAGAGCTTTGCGTGCTAATCAGATTACAAATGATTTAAGCATAGATGAGCATCGAGTTGAGCACTCTTCTGAAATCAAACAATTGCACGAGAAGCAAAACAACCTTAAGAGTATTTTATTACAATATGAAGAAGTATTTGATTCCGTGAATAGCACTCTTCTATTGGATCAAGCTCTGAAAATGGGCGAGATTTCGAGCATAGAATACTATTTGGAATTGAGTTATAGTTTCAATGCCATAAATAACTACTTGAACGCAGAGAAAGATTATCATCGCACCATAGCTGAGTTGTATAGATTTCAGCTTTAAATGTGAGCATCATGAAAAAGCCCGCCAATCCTAAGATTGCGGGCTTTTTTTCCGGACTTGTTCCTTGTCATGCGGTGTTTTCAGTTTGCGCAAATATTTGGGAGCTTTGCTTTTCATAAAAGCTAATAATTTGTGCGATAATTACAAAAAAACGTGATTGCAACTAATATAAAATCAGCAACTTATATTTACAAAATCAAAAAGGGATATAAGTCAGGACTCTTTTTGTTTGTCCTTGGGTACAGCAATCATTGTCGCTTCGGCTCTGAGTTGTCCTTTCATTGCTATATAGTCGGCATAGAATAAGTATTGCAACACATCATACAATACAAGCCAGGAAAGTTCTTCGAGGCTAGGAAAAGCTGTTACAAAACATTCTTTTCCTGTTTTCATACAGATTTAGTAAATGGTTTTTCTGTAGGTGCTGTATGTGTGGTCTAATTGAAGTTTTGTTCATATTTCTTGGCTTGCATCACATCTTCGCCAACTTCCAATTCAACACTTTTTGCATCTACAACAGCCAATTTTATTCCTTTGTAAGCCAACACATAATCAGTAATTTCTTTTTTGCCACGCCCTCAGCCTATTTGTATTTTCTCTTGCGTAATGCTTTATTCACGAAGGGCTTTAGAGCCTTCCGCAACCCCCCAACAGCAAGTCTTTATCTTGAGGTCTATGAGTTCTGCTCTTGTTTCTGCTTCGTTCATATTAATTAAGTCTTATTGAGCTTTTGTTCTTTTCTCACGAGTACAAAGTTTTTATATATTATTGTGTGTCAGTATTTTGAGTCATTTTTGATTTTGTTTATTAAGCAAGTTATTAAGCAAACTCTCGTTTTCTTACACTTTTTGCTTAATAAAATATTTGAATCCTCTTTTCTCTCCTTCTTTTGCTAATAATTCTTTATCAACCATTGCTTTCAACATTCTCCTTACTTTGTAAATATTAATTCCCATGCCAATCCTATGATGAATATGGCTAAAACCGCTATACGGATAAGCTGACAAATCCTTAAATATCAGTTCCTCTAACCGATAATCTTCAATATTTTTAAGATTGGTTTTGCCTTTAAAATTTATTTTACGTATAAATTCAGGATTGACTGCATATTGAGTGCCTTTCCCTTTTCCGGTTTTTACAACCAACTCGAAATCAATAAGCCTTCCCAGCCAATTTCGCAAACCAACTTCTTCATTTTGATTAAGGATGCTTGAAATTTCAAGAGCGGCATAAGACTGTTGTTGTGCTATTAATCCTAAAGAAATAAGTTCTTTTTGCTTTAATCAAAACTCATTACTTGCTTTATCCATCAAACGAACTACTTCTTTGCTAACGAATTGCTTTTTCACAATCACAGTTACCCGTTCATCCGTTTCTTTCACTATAGGCAATGGTTTACCGGAACCTAGCAACTTTGCATAAATCAAATCAAAGCCGCTACCTTCTTTTTCCATCAAGCCCAAATCATAGAAAACTTTAGAAAGGTGATCGTTTCGTCTGATGGATTGGCTCAATATGTTTTTTGGGGTAACACCAAAAGGTAATCTGCCCGGACTGTGAATTTCTATTCTATCAGTAAAAATATTGATAAAAATATCTCCTCTTGTGGTATAGGTTCGGTGCACCAACGCATTTACCACCAATTCTCTAACCACTTCTATCGGAAAAAACGGTATATTTTTTCGGAACATTCCTTCGGATACTTCCACGCTTTCTTGCCAATCTGGCACATCATTCAGCACTGTTTCGAGAAGCTCTTTTGGATTTGCAAAGTAATCATCTAAAAGTAATTTCCATACTTTTTCGTCTTTGTCGTTGTAACGTATAACTTGGACTGCTGGAGCATATAATAGAGTCGCCCTATCGTTTCGCTTACCAATCCATAATATACCTAAGTTGGTTAACAAACCACTTTTTTGAAAAAAGTAATGATCCAAAATTTCTTCATCGTTCATTTCTGTGATAAAGCGACTTACTCTTGTTGAATTTCTGATATCATTTAAAAATGCTCTTCTTTTTGCTTGATCGAATTGATAAGCCGGAACTCTTTTTGTAGATTGTTCTTCCCATACAAAAGCATTTTTATCGGCAGCTAAGCGTGCCATTTCATCCGGAGGAATGGGTTTGCATTCATCATGAACCCTAACGTAATATTTCCCATCTGTTGTGGAGGCAATAGTTTGGGCATTTCTAAAAACCTGCACTTTGATACATTCCGCTTTGTTGACTGCAATTTCAATTGTTACTGCTATACTTGTATTTACTGTGCGTTGAGCTATATTTTTTTTGAATTACATCAGGAATATTCTTGTCTTGAATTATTTGTTTTTCGGATGGAAATGATTCTTTATCTTCAATCCCTAAATAGATAAAACCACCTTGAGCATTGGCAAAACAAACACAGTCTTTTGCTAATTCATCCCAATCGGTTTGTTTTCCTTTCAGGAATTTGATGGATTTTTTATCTATGTTTTTGTTTTCTTCCATTGCTACCATTTATGTTTTCAACCGCAAGACTTTAGCTTTTGGTCTATAAGTTTTACTCTGGTTTCTGCTTCGCTCATTAAGAGAAAACCTTATTGCAGCTTATCGTGAAGCGCCATTTTTCGGTGAATAGTTTTTGCAAGAGATTCGGCTTTATCATCAGTTATGATATCTACCATGAGATTTTCAGAATCAACTTTCAAGTATTCCTGAATAAATGATTTGAGATCATTGTGTTTAGGAGAAATGGACGTCATTAGGGTCAAATGCAATGGTTCATTACTTTGTTGAAGCCCTTGGAAGCTTACCCGCACATTTGTAAACCTTGTCTTTAATTGAATCTTTTTCCTTCAATACAAAAGATAATGGCTCATATCATTGCCAGATTTCATTTTCCCATGACTTTTGAAATGAAATCACATCCTAAGGTATTTTTACATCATGGGTTTTTAAGCGCTAGTCAATGTCATATTTTTCAAAGTGACTCTTATACATGGTTCGCCAGATATCTTCATCCAACAAGCTACTTTTATCCACTTTGTTTTGGATATACTTTTCAACCTGAGAATCATATAGGTCCTTCAAGGCTGATTCCAGATTCATATCAATGGCGAATTTGATTTCAGTTAGTTGAATCGCAGAATTATCACGGGTCAATATTGAATTTGTAATTTGCTCTAAGGAATCCGATGGAGTAAAAAATTCATTGAGTTCTTGTGAAACTCCTTTTAGCTGATGATTAAAATTACCGAGTATACGCAATACCCCTCTTCCGTTTGCAGCAGGAAACATATTCGTAACCCTTTGATAGCGGGCAGTGGTTTTACAGTCCAAAAAACGTTCTTCTTTGGAATAGGCAACCACACCCATGTTCACTCGTAAAATGGTCATGAACATACCTGATTAGTTGATATTCAAACTTTTTCACATGGCAAGGGTTTTATTAAGTGATTCAGCAAAATAGGATCGGCTCTTGACAATTGAAGTCAAATATGGTTGAATTTCCATACCTTTTGCATCTACCCGCGCAGGAGGCAATGCTGCTTGAGCTTTGTCCCAAAAATCTTGGTTAAAACGCTGGAGTTGATCGACTTGTTGAGTCAAGGCTGGTTTCAGTTCCTTTAACACTCTGTAAAATATATGGCCCCGATATAAATCTCTATCGGCTTCATTCAAAATCCAAGGTGTTTCATTTTTCAGGAAAGGCAGAAGGTGCAAAAAGGAACAGGCAAGCTCATGGTTATAAATTAATAGTCTTGAACCATAGGACTGTATGTTGTCTCGTTGATGCCCCCTGCCAGTGTTGGCAATGAACATGTCAAAAACATAAATCAACTTTGCGGTTTCAATCATCTCGTCCGGTAAGGCGAAAGAGGCATCCGGAATAAGTGAAAAACCCTGTTGGTATTTGCTGCCAAAATTTACTCCTTAACTTTGCAATGAAGCTACATACCTATCCCTTCCTTTCATTGCTGTTTCCACGAGCTCAGGAGAGATATTTACCAAGGCAGGTTGAACTACAGGAAGTTCAAGCTCCATGGCCATCCATGCACCAATTAACTCATAGGCTGAGCTTGTAGTTGACATGC
>JBDNHP010000071.1:0-9697 GCA_041688765.1 Flavobacteriales bacterium | reverse complement strand
TCACGTTTAGTAGAGGCCTTTATTTCGGGAAATCTCATTCCTCAAACTAGTATGCAGGACTAAATGATTTTTGATTCACAGAGCAGCGAAGATCTGGAATTTGATCTCATAAGATTATTCCTTCACGATTTATGCTACGGCCCTACAGCGAGACTCCGAATGGCTTCGCTAGAGCCCCATTCGGATCGCAGAGTAATTGAACCAGAATTAAATCGCACAGTTGAATTAGTGAGAATCAGAAGGGAAGCGCTCAGTTTGCCTGCCTTGGATTTTGAAGAAATTGAAGAAGATATTCGAATACTTCGGGTGGAAGGATCTGCCTTGCAAGCACCTGCTTTTTTGAGGATTCGAAATGCTTCCGAACTTTCAAATGATATTATTGCCTTCTTCAAAAATAATGAAGAACGATTTGATGAACTCCGTCTTTTACTGAAGGATGTTTACGCTACCAAAGTCATACTGGAAGCCATTGAGAAAGTTTTTGACGGGAAAGGAAATATTCGGGATACGGCATCCCCACAATTGGAAGAAATTAGAAAAAGTATTGCCACAACCAGAAGACAGATCAATAAAAATTTTGTCAAAGAACTGAAACGTTTAGCAGACATGGGCTTCCTTGGTGATACCCGGGAAGCTTATGTGAATGAGCGCCGTGTACTTACGGTGCATTCTTCCTACAAACGTCAGATCCAAGGCGTGGCTTTGGGTTCTTCGAGGACAGGCAATTTCACTTTTATCGAACCACAAATCAATATTCCGCTCAATTTTGAATTGGAGATGTTGATGGATGATGAACGTAAGGAAATTCAAAAAATTCTCAAGGATTTAACTACTGCGATTCGCAAGCATTTGCCCTTGGTTGAAGCCTATCAGGAAATGCTTTGCGAGTTTGATTTTATTCAAGCTAAAGCACGTTTTGCACTCGATATTGATGCCGAAATTCCGATTATAGAAGCTGAACCTGTAATAGATCTTAAAGAAGCTTACCATCCTATTCTATTGCTCACTAATCGCCGTGATGGAAAAAAGACATTTCCACAAAGTTTGAGCATGGATAAATTTAGCCGAATGTTTGTGATTTCAGGTCCCAATGCAGGTGGAAAATCGATCACCCTCAAAACGGTTGGACTTCTTCAAATCATGTTTCAGAGTGGGCTGTTGGTACCTGCAAATGGCAGCAGTAGAATGAGTTTCTTTCAAGCCATTCTCACCGATATTGGCGATCATCAAAGCATAGAAAACCAATTGAGCACTTATAGCTATCGCTTGCAAAGAATGCGGTATTTTTTGGAAGTAAGCAATCGCAGATCATTACTCTTGTTGGATGAGTTTGGTACCGGCTCTGATCCTGAATTGGGTGGGGCGATGGCCGAGGTTTTCTTTGAAGAATTATATAACAAAAAAGCATTTGGAGTAATTACTACCCATTATGCCAATATTAAATTAAAAGCTGCTGAATTACGAAATGCAATTAATGGTTCAATGCTTTTTGACAGAGAATCTTTGGAGCCATTATTTAAGTTAAATATTGGTCAGCCGGGCAGTTCATTTACATTTGAAGTAGCGGAGAAAAATGGTATTTCCATTGAATTAATTAATTCAGCAAAAGGCAGGCTCGATTCCAAAAAAGTTCGGATGGATGAACTTCTATCGTCCTTACAGCAGGAAAAATCATCCATTGAAAAAGATCGTGAGTCTATGCAAAAGGCTGAAAAAGCTGCCAAAGAAGCACAATCTGACTATGAAAAGAAAAAGCAGCAATTTGATGAAAGGCTAAAATCGCAGCAGGAACTAATAGAGAAAAACAATAAATTTCTGAATAAAGGAAAGCGCATGGATGCCTTTATTCAGTTATTTAAAACCAAGGATGATAATAAGAAAATGATGACTGAAGTATTAAAATACCTCAGCATGGAAAAATCGAAAATTGAGGAAATAGATAAAACCGAAAAACTCAAGCAAAAAGCAAATGTTAAATCGGGTAAAAAAGCAGCTGCCCCAGTTGCAGGGCAAGATCAAATTAAAGTAGGCAGCTTAGTTAAACTTTTGAAGGGTAAGCAAGTTGGAACTGTGTTAGAGATCAATGGTAAAATGGCCGTTGTAGCATTTGGGGTATTTAGGACGAAGGTGGAAGTGGAGAGTTTGGCTTTTGTAAAATGACACGCCGCATCGACGGGCTCGGTGATCAAGGGCCTAAGTCTGGTTACCTCAACATCGTGACATGCCCAAAATACATCTTGGATTCCCCTGCACTTCTCAATCTGATTTTCGCTTGCCACACGTAAACATCGTCTTTCACATAATAATCTCCTTCCATGTAATTACCCGTCCAAGGCTGATCAGGATCATTGGTTTCGAAAATCTTTTCGCCCCAGCGATCAAATATTTTAAATTCGTAAAACTCCAATTCACCACCTAATAAAATAGGGAGAAAAACATCATTGGTGCCATCGCCATCAGGAGTGAATGCATTGGGAACATAGAAATTAAAATCATCCTCAACAAGTACTAATTCGGTATGACGACTTTCACAGCCATATTCATTTACAACCGTCAGCAAAACCTCGTAAACACCGGCATTTTGATAGTAATGCGTACAAAATGGTTCAAATTCCACTCCCCCATCACCAAATGACCAAAAATATAAAATAGCACCCGTGCTCTGATCTGTAAACTCAAACAAAGGATTGTAAATATCAGTGCTCTCGGGAGAATAAGTAAAGTAGGCCACCGGCAACGGATACACCTCAATTGCATCCTCCATTTCCAATTCATCAACACAGCCGTTTTCAGTAGTTACCACTAAAGTAACATCATAAGTTCCGGGAGCGAAATAAACATGATTTGGATTGGGTAATTGGGAAGATCCGAAATCGCCAAAATCCCATTCGTAGGTTTCAGCAAAAGCGGAGTTATTCGTAAACGAAACCACTAAGGGAGAACATCCATTTGCAGGGTTGTAATCGAACGCAACCAATGGCATAGGGTGTATCACAAAGTCATCCGTTGCCACTGCTGCACATCCATAAGCATTGGAAACGGTAAGCGATATTTCATAGGTGCCAATTCCGCTAAAACTCACTTGTGGCTCAAAATTCTGACTTAGTCCTGCATCAGCAAAATCCCAATCATAACCTGATCCATATTGCGATTCATTGAAGAATTGAACGAGTTGCGGATTATCACATGATTCCTCAATCGACATATCAAATGCCGCAATCGGAACCGGAGAAACGATGATATTAAGGTAAAAAGTATCAGCACATAATTGCAAATTTTGGCTAATCAATTCCACTTCAAATAAGAGCGGATCTGGTGTGCCATTTACAAAAGTGTGGGAAGGATTTGCTTCGTTATCTGTATTGCCATCGCCAAAATCCCAAGTGTAGAAATTAGCACCGAATGAATTATTATTAAATTGCACCGTTAGCGGACTACATCCCAATGTTTGATCGGCGCTGAAATTAGCTGTTGGAGTTACATATACCGTAAAGTTCTGCTGCACTTGTCCAGGACATTCATTTAATGATGAAGTGCCAAAAAGAGTAACGGTATAAGTGTTATTATCTTGATAGCTGTGCAGTGGATTAGCCTCTTCACTCTGGGTTCCATCGCCGAAATCCCAACTCACATCGCTCACATTTTGCGATAAATTCCAAAACTGAACAGGCACATTTTCACATACCGCATCTTGCTCAATACTAAAATCTAAATCGGGACCAGGCAGTACTTCAATTTGAATAAAACTGGTATCGAAACTGCAACCATTATTTACATATTGGAATATGATATGGATACCGGGCTCGTTAAAAACATGCACCGGATTGGCTTCATCGGTGATATCGTTATTACCAAAATCGTAAGTAATGATCGTTCCACCTTCAGAGAAATCAGTGAACTCCACGGTGAGTGGTTCGCATCCGATGGTAACATTAGTATTAAAAAACGAAGTTACATTATTCGGTAAAACGGTTATATCATAAGCAAATGTATCGATACCACATTCATTGCTTGTAATTAGAGTGATGGTATAAACCGTAATTACTGAATCCGTATAGTAAATATGCGTTCCGGGTTCTTCCGCCTGAGTAGTGGTTCCATCGCCAAAATTCCAAGCAAAATCATCCGGATTTCCAACTGAAATATTGTTGAATTCAACTGTAAATGGAGAGCAGAACACATCGAGATTAGTTCCAAATCCTGCCATTGGCTGGGGGTTTACCGTAATATCTTCATTCATTACCGAAGATCCGCAGTAATTAGTAACGGTAAGACTGATATTATAAACTACCACATCATTTCCCTGAGTATAAATAAGAGGAGCCGGAATAGTATCATTGGATTGCGCAATATCTAAATCCCAATTGTAGCTTACATATTCGCCATAACTTGTGTTATCGAAACTCACTTCGAGAGGTGCGCAACCTTCGGCCGGATCAATTGAAAAATCGCTGATTGGAGGATCGTTAATTTCAACCTGAGCATTGGTGGTATCCGAACATCCGAACTGATTAAATGCTATTAACTCAATATCATAATTACCAGGATCGGGATAAGTATAATTTGGAATTGTAACAGCTGCTGTAGCATTGTTTCCAAAATCCCAGGTGTAGGAATTTGCTCCGGTACTGGTATTGGCAAAAGCGGCAGGAGCATTGGTACATTCCTGAGCGGGAACGTTAAAAATGGCATTGGGTACAGGATGAACAGTTACTACTTTATTCACGGTATCTGCGCAGCCGGTAATGGCATCCTGATACCAATAAATCAAGTTATAATTTCCTGCTCCAATTCCTGGATCAAATGTTCCTAGTTGAGCATCAATAATTCCTGTTCCTTCCCAAGTTCCTAAAGGGGGATCGAATCCACTTAAGTTGAATGGAAGTAGATTTCCACAAACCATTTCATCTAATCCTGCATCGAGCAGCGGTAAATTGTGTACTTCAATTTCTAAGGAGTCGATGGAATAGCAAGTGCCAGTTCCAAACTCGAAATAAATCCAAAAGAATCCTGATCCAGAAACAATAGGATCAAAAATGCCATTCTGATCATCGATGATTCCGGCACCAGTCCAAGTTCCACCTACTAAAGGCGAAAATCCCAAAAATTGTACTTCACCTTGATTTAGACACAATTGTAAATCAGGACCTGCTTCTGCTATTTGAGGAGCGAGCACAGTTACTTCAATCGAATCGGCTTTTACACAGCCAACAGCATTGGTGAACGTGTATGTGAGGGTGTACACTCCGGTTCCAGGTGAAAGAAATGCGCCATCAGGATCAACTATTCCAGTGCCAGTCCATTCGCCAATGCTTGCTCCTATTGGTAAGGGGCTAAAGCCCGTAAGCACTTCTTCAATAGGCTGATCACATAAAACTAAATTGGGCCCTGCATTTACAATAGGCAATTGATTAACAAAAACTTGAATCTGATCTGCATCAACACATCCTTCACTATCTATAATGGTTAGATTATAAGTAGTTGAAATGATTGGGAAAGCAAATGGACTTTGAATATTGTTAGAGCTCAGTCCAGGTCCGCCAGACCATGAATACAGTAGAATAGGAGGATTAGAAGTTACTCCACTGCCACTAATTTGTACGGTATCACCTACACAAATGGCCACATCAATTCCAGCATTTGCAATAGGTAGCGCATGCACCACCACCACTGCTTGATCAGTTGTGGCGCAAGTGCCGTTACCAAGGGTTAGAGTGACTGTAAATATTCCTGATTGGCTCGGAGTAAACAATCCTCCGGGACTCACATTGTTGCCTGACCAGGTGCCCGGTAGAGGCAATTGGAAAGCCGGTTCATTTAAGCACAATGAAACATTAGGACCAGCATTGACTGCTGAAGGATTTATCACATCAATAGTAAGAGAATCAACACCAACGCAACCGTTAGCCGCAGTGAATGTATAATATATGATAAATTCACCAATGCCGGATGGAGTAAATATTCCATCAATACTCACACCGGGTCCGCTCCAATCCCCGTTCGCAGGAGAAGAACCTACAAGGATTTCTGGCAGGGGTTGATTACATAAAACAAGATCAGGTCCAGCTTGTACAATTGGAGATGAATTTACCGTTACTGTTTGGGTATCTGTAGAAGAGCATCCTTCATCATCCGTAACAGTTAAAGTATAAATGGTAGTGCTAGATGGAGAAGCCCAAGGATCGATAATTGCATTGTCGGAAAGCTGCAAATCTGGGCTCCAATTAAAGCTTACATAAGGAGGATTACCCGAAGAAATACCCGCTCCCAATTGCACAGAATCGCCTTCGCAAATTTGTACGTTTAAATCCGCATTTACGATAGGCAAAGGAAACACTGTTACTTCCATTTGATCGGTTGAAAGACAAGATCCCCCACCGATGGAATAAGTTAGATTATAAGTTCCGGCAGGGCTTGGCGTAAACAATCCGCCGGGAGTAACGTTATTACCCGACCATGTTCCACCTACTTGTAATTGAATGCCAAGCGGCGATGCACAAAATTCCAAATCAGGACCTGCATCCGCTTGTGAAGGATCAATAACGGTAATGGTTACCTGATCGCTATTGATACAACCATTGTTATTTTCAAAAGTATAGGTTAATATAAAATTACCAATGCCAGGAGGTGTGAACTCACCCGTGTTTGCATTTGTAATTCCGATTCCTGTCCACTCCCCTGTTCCGCCTATAATGGGCGAATATCCACTCAGCAATTCTGGTACTGGCTGGTTACACAATTGAGCGTTTGGACCAGCTTCTACAACAGGTAAAGGATTTACCACCACTGGAATTGTTCCTGTGCCTAAACATCCTTCTGAATCCGTTACTGTGAGCTGATAGTTTGTGGTAATTATTGGATCAGCAATAGGGTTGGCAATATTGGTGGCACTCAATCCTTGCGCCGGCGACCATGAATACTGAACAATCGGCATGGTGCCACCGTTTATGGTTCCAGAAATCTGCACATCATCACCAACACATATAGCATAAGGTCCATTAGAAACTACTGTGGGTAAAGGATTCACAGTAATTGTAATATCCTCTGTTCCAGGACAACCCGCAGCACTGAAACCGTTAACAGTATAAGTGGTGGTAGATGAAGGCTGAACGATTGCCGTATTTCCATTAGTAGAAAGAATTCCCGGTGCGGCAACCCAATTGTACGATACTGCTCCCGAAGCGGTGAGAGTAACTTGTTGACCCTGACAAATTTCGATGTCTGTAGCTTGAATGGCGATGATTGGCGAAGCTTCAACTGTAAAAGGTTCTGAGGCAGAACTTGGTCCGCAACCATTGGTAACCGTGAGATTTACATTATAATTCCCCTGATTGGCATAAGAAACTGAACCCGGAGAAGCTGCGGCCGAACTAGCAGGATTTCCACCTATCATTTGCCAGTTATAGAGGGTAATGGCAGAATTGCAGTTATCAATTAATGCGGATGGATTTATGCTCTCACCGGCACAGATGTTAGGGATAGGATTAATATTAACCAGAGGAACGGTATTGACTTGAACGGTAGCATTATCAATAAAAGTTCCGCAAGAGTTAATCATTTGGAGCGTTACCGTGTAAGTTCCCACTGAGGTAAACTGAAAAATTGGCTCTAGTGATGATGCATTGGTGCCACCGGTGTAATTAAATGTTCCTGTATTGGGAGTGCAGTTATCAGCCACATAATCAATAATCCAATTTCGGGTCAGATTGCATGGAATTCCATTATCGGAAGTATTATCAACGGCCGATGTTAGGGGCAAACATCCAAGAGTTTCCGAAAGTGTGAAAACAGGACTTGGTGGTGTTTCTATACAAACATCTTGCTGAAAAAATGTTTCGCCGCATGCAAGTGCAGGATTTCCGGCATTGGTTGCATTGAGCGTTACCGTATAAGTTCCGGGTGCGGTGTAAGTGTGTGCAACATTACCTCCGTTGATATTGGATACCACAGGACTTCCATCGCCGAAATCCCATTCAAAAGCAGTATTACCGCTGCAATTCAAGTTAAAACCTGGAATGGTGGTATTTACAAATGTGATAGGAGAATTCACACAACCCGGTTCAGGATTGGCGTAGAACGAAGCTTCTGGTGGGGTATGAATCTGAATAGGCGAAATGGTAGCCACAGAGGCAGTTGGACAATTATTTTGTGCTTGAATAGAAAAAGTAAAAAAGGCCGGAGAAAGTCCACAACTTGAAGTTGAATAAGTATGACAAACTTCAACTGGCGGAGGATGATTGATGATTTGAGTTGGACTACCATCACCAAAATCTAAAATATAAACGGTGCTTGGGTGATTATTGGGATAATTGGTGAGTGGGAAACAGAATTCTACCGGTCCACATTGCAAAGTATTTCCTGGATTTGCTGCACCAATTGCCGGATTGGAAATATTAGTTACATCATAAGTTTCTGTATCCTGACACCCGTTATTCCCTGTAACGGTATATACCAATTCGAAAATATCTAGGCCTGTATAAGTATGCTGAAGGAAGTTTGGGGCATTGTTTGAGTTCCAGTTTGGAGTTCCATCGCCCCATTCTATGCTATAGCTTTGATTGTTGGCCGGACTAGAATCATCCGTTACAAAAGCTTCAAATATGCCTATGCCCAGGCATTGTATAAAGTCCACATCTTCGGTAAGCACTGCGTCGGGCGATTGCTGCACGTCCACTTGAACTATTTGGGTATCTGAACAACCATTAGATGCTGTAACGGTGAGACTTACATCAAAAGTCACCGTTGCCCCTCCCACAGCCACAAAAACATGACTTGGATTATTTGCTGTGCTGGTATTGGATGCACCGGAAGCAGGATTATCAAAATCCCATTCGTATTGGCATCCGGGACAGTTATTGGTGGTATTAGTAAAAGTGACTTGAGCACCGGCGCAAGCTCCATCCGGTCCAAAATTGAAGCCTGCATTGGGGGAAGGTAGGACCGTAACCGTAACTTGATCCGTGTCAGAGCAATTATCGTTGTCTGTAAGGGTTACGGTGTAAGTAGTGGTATTATTTGGTGAAACATCGGGATTTTCGTCGTTACCGGCGCCATTGTTCCATGAAATAGTATATGGATTTGCGGCATCAATTACAGTTGGATTGCCACCCAAAGTAACAGATTCACCGGCACAGATAGTAATATTACTTCCCGCGTCAACCTCGCACTGTGCGTAGGATTTATGCAGATTCAGCCACAGGATGGAGGCTGCTGTTATAGCAATTATTCTAAATTCCAATTTCAGATTTCCTATATAACTCATAGCAAAGGTACTGCGATTAACAAACGTTTTTTAGCGACAAATGGTTGCTTATAAACAAGTAAATTGTTGAATCAAAAATGGAAGGATTGCTCAGTTGGATGGAGCTTAGCATTTTAAGCTTGTAAAATAGGATAAGAAATCAGCGTAAGGACTCATTAGACTGTCAAAGGGTAAAATTCGCAGCAAAATTCACAGAACAAATCAATCTGTCATCTGATATCAGGCTTTGCTTCATTGAAGAGTTTTTACTCAACGAAAAACCTTTGTATAAATCGAGCGTATCCGCTCAGTGTTTCCATGCTACCATTAAAAGTTTTAGGAAGTTTGTGGGTATCCCTCCGCTAAAGCACGTCCTTTAAAAGTAAATAAAATTGACTATTCGTCGTTAATTAGGCCTTTTTCCAGCGATTTGGTAGTAGATTGTGGAGTTCTGAT
>JBDNHP010000570.1:0-5996 GCA_041688765.1 Flavobacteriales bacterium | reverse complement strand
TCTTGTTCGATTGTTTGATGATGTATTGAGCGATTTGAAAATTCCGGGAGTGCGCATTAAAATAAATAATCGCAAGATATTGGCTGGCATTGCTGAATCATTGGGTATTCCTGATCAATTGCGACAGCTTACGATGACTTTGGATAAACTTGATAAAATTGGAAGGGAAGGTGTGGAGAAAGAATTGAAAGAACGTGGCTTTTCAGAAGATGTAATTAATAAAATGGACAAGGTTTTCAGTTTGAGTGGAGACCAAGATGAGCGTTTGGCAATAATTGCTGAATTGGTTAAAGATTCTGAACTGGGTACTTTAGGAATTAAAGAACTGAGAACTGTAATGGAAACCTCATGGCATGCAGGATTGCGAAATGCCCGTCTTGAATTTGATGTTACCCTAGCACGAGGATTGGATTATTACACTGGAGCCATATTTGAAGTAGCTGTGGAGAATGCAGAAGTTGGAAGTATTTGTGGGGGTGGAAGATATGATGATTTAACCGGAATTTTCGGATTGCCGGGTGTTTCCGGTGTGGGCATTTCATTTGGTGCCGATCGTATTTATGATGTGATGCTTCAATTCAATCTTTTTCCAGAAAACACAGTTAAAAGCACTCAAGTGCTGTTCGCTAATTTCGGCGAAGAGGAAGCAATACATTGTTTGAATTGGCTTTACGAATGCAGAGCTGCGGGTATTGCTTCGGAGATCTACCCTGAAAACGCCAAAATGAAAAAGCAATTCAAGTACGCCGACGATAAAAATATTCCTTGGGTTGTTCTGGCGGGCACTGATGAAGTAGCTTCCGGTATGCCGGGTGTGAAAAATATGCTTACTGGAGAACAACAGAATGTCGCAGCAACAGAATTGGTAAATTACCTCAAAAACAATATTTAACAGAGCCCTAGTTTGAGTGCTATTTATTGTTTTTTGACGTATAATGTGCAGTTTAACAAACCCTATTAGCTTTAATTCGCGCAACAATATTTCTCTGCAATATTTAATGTTCAGACCTACTTTCCCCATTTTTTCTAATGTGAATGATCTTTCAGAACAGGCGCAGATTGTTGATGGTATTAGGATTTTTTTCTCTGATATTTTTCAAAGGATTTTGAGCTGATTGCTCTTAATTTTAATAGAAGCTACAGAAAGCCAACAAGAGAGTTTATTCGGATTTTTTTGGAATTAAGCCGAGTTCTTCGCCTTTCATGAGCATGAATCGAAATGCCTCGTCGAAATCATTGCTAATTATGCCATCCAGTATGGCTTCTTTGATTTGATTCTTAATGATCCCCACTTCTTTTGATGGCCCTAATCCATAGGTTTCCATAATAAATTCACCACTTACAGGTGGCTGAAAATTGCGGATATGGTCACTCTCTTCAACTTCTTTTAGTTTGATCTTTACTTTTTCATAATTGGCCAGATATCGAATTACCTTGGACTCATTTTTCGAGGTAATATCGGCCTTGCAAAGTGTCATCAGAGCATCTACATCATCACCAGCCTCAAATAACAATCTTCGAATTGCTGAATCTGTAATCGCTTCTTTTGTAAGAGCAATGGGCCTTAAATGAAGTTCGACCAGTTTCTGAACGAATTTCATTTTATGATCCAAAGGCAGCTTGAGACGTTGGAATATACCGGGAACCATTCTGGCACCTTTATCTTCATGCCCATGAAAAGTCCAACCTAATTCAATATGAAAGCGTTTAGTCGGTGGTTTGGCAATATCATGCAAAATGGCAGCCCACCTGAGCCAAAGGTCATTGGACTCAAGTGACACATTATCAAGTACTTGAATGGTGTGGTAAAAATTATCTTTATGGCTAAGTCCATTTTTGGTTTCCACTCCTTTTAGTGCAATCATCTCTGGAAAAAATATTTCCAAAAGTCCGGTTTGCATCAGCAGTTTAAACCCAACAGAAGGCTGATCAGCGAGAATTATTTTATTTAATTCAGCTGATATTCGTTCCATAGAAACAATCTTTAGTCGATGCCGATTATGAAAAATGGCATTAAGACTTTGAGCTTCTATAATGAAATTCAATTGAGTAGCAAATCGAATCGCCCTCATCATCCTAAGCGGATCATCGGAGTAGGTTATATCCGGATCCAGCGGTGTTCGTAGGATTTTATTATTTATATCAAGCAATCCATCAAAAGGATCTATCACTTCTCCAAAATAAGAATCACTCAAATCAATAGCGAGTGCATTAATAGTGAAATCGCGGCGATTCTGATCGTCTGCTATACTTCCTCTGCTTACTAAAGGTTTTCTAGAATCTGGATTGTATGACTCTTTTCTAGCTCCTACGAACTCGATATCATAGTCATCCATCTTGAACATGGCAGTTCCAAAGTTTTTGAAAACATGAACTTGCGTTATACCTAAAAGCTTAGCGGTTAAATTGGCCAATTGAATTCCATCGCCATCAGTTACAAAATCGATGTCTTTGCAAGGACGCTTTAAAATCAGATCACGTACATAGCCACCGATAACGTAAGCCGCAACATTTTGCTGTTGGGAGGCCTTTGCTACTGCGGCAAATACAGGATGCTGAAGGTAATGTTCGAGATTCATCTGGCCTGCGAATTTAAGCTTTTGACACGTATTTTTTAAGATCAAAAAAGCCAATTCAAGATCGAATGGGTAAAAATGAGTTCTGAAATAATGTATTTTGCAAGCAATTCTATGTAAATATGAGTGATAACTATCTTGAAATCAACAAAAATTCTTGGAACAATAGGGTAGATGCTCATTTACATTCAGCATTTTATGATGTTCAGGGCTTTATAAATGGGAAGTCCTCACTTAATGCCATTGAATTAGAATTATTGGGCGATGTAAGAGGATTAGAAATCTTACATCTACAATGTCACTTCGGTCAGGATAGTATTTCTCTTGCACGCATGGGAGCAAAGGTTACCGGAGTAGATTTGTCTGATAAAGCCATTGACGCCGCGATTGAATTGAATGCGAAAACCCAAAATGATGCTGAGTTCATTTGTTGTGATATTTATTCCTTGCCCGATCATCTTAATAAGAAGTTTGACGTAGTTTATACCAGTTATGGTACAATAGGTTGGTTGCCTGATTTATACAAATGGGCCGCTGTCATTAATTGCTACTTAAAACCGGGAGGTCGATTCATTATGGCTGAATTTCATCCTGTAGTTTGGATGTTTGACGAGCAGTTTTCGGCAATTAAATACAGCTATTTCAATACTGGAGTGATTATCGAAAATGAGAACGGAACTTATGCTGACCGTGATGCTAATATCCAACAAGATTACGTTATGTGGAACCATGGCGTATCTGAAGTTCTAGGCAGTTTATTGGAAGTGGGATTAGTATTAAAATCGTTTCGGGAGTTTGATTATTCGCCTTATAACTGCTTTTTAGAAACAAAGGAATATGAACAAGGTAAATTCAGAATCAAACATTTGGAGAACAGAATCCCGATGGTTTATTCACTTTTGGTAATGAAGTAGAATGTCTATAAAATTAATTAAAATATATCTTAAATAATAATATATAATTTACCTAATAATATTCATCTTAAAATGCATACTGAACAAATTCAGAAAATTGTAGATCAAACAGTTGATTCGAAGAGAATATTTGGAGCACAGCTAAGCTTAAGGCATGGAAATGATCTTTTCCATACTTCTGCAGGAAATTTAATTGACGTTCGAGAGTACTTTATTGCAAGTACTACTAAACTTTATATTACTGCATTATTTTTGAAATTAAAATACGAAAATGGATTTGATCTTTACAAGCCGATTTCCGAATTTTTGGATTCGAATGTGTTGAATGGACTGCATGTTTATAAACAGAAGGATTATAGTAATGTTCTAACAATCAATCACTTATTGTCGCAAACATCAGGATTGCCTGATTATTTTCAGCAGAATTTCAGTGGAGAAAAGAGCCTACTCGAGTTTTTAATGAGTAACAATGATGTTTCTTGGACTTTTGATGATGTAGTGTCTTGGTCAAAAAAGAGGAGTCCGAAATTTGCACCAGGAGCAGCAGGTAAAGCGTTCTATTCTGATACCAATTTTCAGTTGTTAGGTAGAATTTTGGAGGTTATTTATGCTTTGCCCATTGAACAAATATTGAAGAAAGAACTTTTTGATCCATTAGCACTTATAAACACCTTTTTGTATACAGATTCATCCAATTTTCGTCCGCAAAGCATTTATTATAAAAGCACCTTGCTCAATATGCCCAAGGCAATGGCCTCCTTTAAAGCTGATGGTGGTATCGTTTCGAATTCGGAAGAAAGTTTGAAATTTCTAGAGGCTTTTTTTAATAATAAATTTTTCCCTCAGGCTTATTTAAGCGATTTATATAAATGGAATCGGATTTTTTTTCCATTACAATATGGAGCTGGAATTACTTTGTTCAAACTACCACGTATTTTCTCTCCTTTCAAAGCCTTGCCTGAATTAATAGGTCATTCAGGTCTTTCGGGTGCTTTCTCCTATTATTGTCCTTCCAAGGATTTATACTTGTGTGGTACTGTAAATCAAATCTATCAGCCCGGCAACTCGTACCGAATGATGCTCAAGATCATCAATTTGTTTTGAGTGAATATTCATTTTAAACGTAACTATACGTTTACTCTACGACTTCCTGTTTTGGTGTTTGTACTTTCGACTCGATTCTTCAATTCACTCTTATTTTTTTACTTGGTCGATTCATTGGCAAACTCTTCTGTTTGGGTTTATTGGTTTTGGTTAAGAGTTTAATGATGTTCTCCATTTTGAGAAATAGAGTAATGAGAGTTTCAAATAAATTGGGTGTCGCAAAATGCGATACCCAATTTCCCAAATGTATTATACCAAATCTACATATATCATAGTCCAAAATATTTTATTTGAAAGATTGCTAAATGCCGTTAGAGTGGCTGTTATAGACCAATGGTGTAATACGGAATTGGACTATTACAAATACCTATACGGTATAATAGCATGGATACGATTGCTTTCAATCATTTTGGGCTCAAAACGTAATGCTTGATAGGGATTCGGAAGGATAATATGAGAAAAGGAAATTACTTTAATCAATTTGACAAAACCTAATTTCAAGCAATATGCAATTAAGGTCTAATCACCTTTATTTCGCCGCGACTACCCAGTTTTATGATAGATGAAGCCTTGTGTTTTGCTTTTTCTTGCTGTCGATGTTTTACAACATAATCGGCAGCTTTAACTATTCGGCTATCAATTTGAGCAAAGTTTTCAGGACTAGGTTCAGTGCTAAAATTAGCTGATGTGCTTACTAAAGGCGATTTCATTCTTGAAATAAGATCCCTGCAAAAATCATCTTTACAAATACGAATAGCAATGGAATCGTCATCTGCTTTTACTAATGGCGCTATGTTTATTCCGTTTTCGAAAACGATTGTGAGTGGATCCACCGCCACGTCTAAAAGGTCCCAAGCAACTTCAGGAACATCTTTCACATAGCGATGCAATTTACTATCCTGATCAAGTAATACAATAAAACCTTTGTCGGGCTCGCGCTGCTTAATTTTCATCAATTTTGCAACGGCATCCGAATTACAAGCGTCGCAGCCCAGCCCCCAAATGGTATCAGTGGGGTAAAGCACAATTTTGCCTTCTTTTATCGCCTCTAGGCATTGAAGCAGATCTTCCTTAGAATATGCTGGTCGATTTATCATATTTGATCAAGGTACTTAGATACATTTTCGAAAATTCTACTCTCCATATTGGCCAGCATGGCTTTTTCAAATTTCTTGCCAGTCAAATGTTCATAGAGTTCTATGTAGCGTTCAGAAACAAGATTTACAAACTCATCCGTCATCTCAGGTATTGATTGCCCATCCTTACCTTGAAAGCCGTTCTCCATCAACCATTCCCTTACGAATTCCTTACTTAATTGCTTTTGTTGTTCATTGCGATTTTGCCTTTCCTCATAGCCTTCAGTATAGAAATATCGCGATGAATCTGGAGTGTGAATTTCATC
>JBDNHP010000569.1:0-2068 GCA_041688765.1 Flavobacteriales bacterium | reverse complement strand
TCAGAATATTGCCAGGTTTCAGTGAAAGCAAGACCTGAAGACTGCTTCAATGCAAAATCGAGACTTCTTACATTTTCCTTTTTTGAATCCAAGCCAGTGCTCATTCCCTTCGCCATGTCTCGGAAATAGTAATCAGGACCTATTAATTGATCCTTTCCTACCAGTTTTAATTTTTCCAAAGAATAGGTAGGAACATACATATCACCTACTTTGATAAAATCCGAATTCTTCATAACCTCTTTCGCCCCCTCCAAACTCTCGTGTGGAAATGCCATAGGGATCCTCATACCTTCAGGAGAAACGAAGTTCATTACTTCCTCTTTATCTTTCAAATAGTCTGCAATATGTTTTCTGTAAGCATTCATTGCTTCTATCGGAAATGCGCTTCGCAATGCACTTTTGCCCTCCCCATAACGGGGCGAACTGGCTTGATATAACTCAGAAGTAAAGAGTGAATAATGGATAGGCGTTTGAGCGAAGATGCTCAAAGGAAGAGCGAAAATCAAAATCAATAATGATGCACGTTGCATTGTGTTTAATATTTTAGAGCTTAAAAATATGAAAAATTCCTTGTTCTCTTGGTATGATCAATTTTGATCCACCAAATAAGCCTATCATCCAAAGCATGCATCTGCTTCTGAACTACAAAAAACCATCCATCGGAAATAAATTATTACCTTCCCAGTCTATGCCTTAAAGATGTCCTTCAAAATCTACCTTTTTTTGCCTGTATTGGTCATTTTGCTATGTCAAAACATGCCACTTTCCTCTCAAATACTCTTGAATGAGTGTTCGCACACCAATATCAGCACTATTGCCGATGAAAACGATGATTACGAAGATTGGATAGAAATTCGAATTGTTGATCCCATCGCAGATTTGAGTCAATATTTCTTGAGTGACAGAGCCGATAACATCAGCAAATGGCCTCTTCCTTCCATTTTTTCTGATGGAAATGAATTGCAATTGATATGGGCTTCCGGTAAAAACAGAAGACCTGAATTAGATCACTACGAAGCAGCGGTGCTGGCAGAACTCAATTGGAAATACCGCATTCCAGTAAATAGTGATGATGATTTGATTTGGTTCGGAAATGCTTATGATGATAACGATTGGCTTACGGGCCCTGGAGGAATAGGATATGGGGACGGCGATGATGGGACTATTATTCCCCTTTCAAGATCGGTATATATGCGCCAAACTTTCCTTTTAACAAATGCGCAAGATGTGGAGGAAATGAAGTTTTTCATGGATTATGATGACGGATTTATTGCCTACTTAAACGGCGTTGAAATAGCTCGCAACTTTATGGGTACGCCCGGTATTCCTGCCAGCTTTGATCAATTTTCAACCGATCTACATGAAGCCAATGTTTATCAAGGGTTTGCCATTGAAGAATATGCAATAGACTCAGAATTAATTGAATCTTTGCTTGTTGATGGATTAAATGTGCTCGCTGTTCAAGCTCATAATTACGACGCAGTGAGCAGTGATTTGAGTTGTATTCCATATCTCATTTTCGGTATGGGCGGAGAAGTATTTCAAACTAATCAAGTTCCCGCTTGGTATAACCCCCTTTTGAGCACAGAATGGCATACGAATTTCAAATTATCCACTGGGGAGTGGCTCTATCTGAGCAATGAAGAGGGTCTTATAATCGATTCGCTACAAATGCAAATAATAGACACTGATCACTCCATGTTTCGTTTTGGAAATGATTGGTGTTTTACCAATGAGCCAAGTCCGGGATTGAGCAATGATCAGGAATGCATGCTGAACTTCAACTCTTCAGCGGGATTCAATTATCCTGCTGGTATTTATCCCTCATCTCTTGTTATAGAATTGAGCACAGATCAGCCGAATGCTGAAATCTATTTTACTATGGACGGTAGCGTTCCTGATACGAATGACATCTTATATACAGAACCGTTTGAAATACTCGTTAGTGCGGTAATTTCTGCCCGAACATTCAGTTCCGAAGCAGGATTACCTTCCCATGTAGAAAAAAATTCTTACTTCATAAACGAAGCCGGCCTTAGTATTCCGGTGATCAGCATTTCAAGCAATC
>JBDNHP010000568.1:0-2495 GCA_041688765.1 Flavobacteriales bacterium | reverse complement strand
GAAATGACTTCCTCCGCTTACAACGTCAGAACACCCGTAAACACGTCGTCATCGGTCGCTTCTTGCGTTACAAAAGAGGTCACAATTTTGTATTAAATTTGCTCAACAGCGAAATTGTCCGAATAATAGGGGGTCAAGCCAAGGCACAAAGGAACCTCAAAATCAGTGGCACAATTACGGACTAGCATTCATAATAATTCTCAGTATGATATTTTAATCGCTAGAAACCGGAATAAAAAAGAAAACCCCGACTCAAAGTCAGGGTTTTCAAAATCAAATCAGATAATAACGGCTTATCTTCAGTTTAAAATCATGTTAATTCTTCCTGAAGAAGTTTTACATGCCCTTGAGCTATAGGCTTTGCTGTACCCGATTATATTTGATATAGCATTTTCGCTTGGTGATTCACCTTTTAAAAGGCTCATCCATTGCTCATTTTTACTGGTGAATTCCGCCAGGTCGTCAAGTGTAAAGTGATCCATAGGCCCTCCGATAATTTTTTTGAGTTACAATAAAGTAACGCAAGCCTTTTTCCGAAATTGTATGGAAGCAATAATTTAAGACAAACTTAATATCATTTCTTTTTGCTCTACCAGTTTACGCATATTGATGAGCGCATACCTCATTCTGCCAAGTGCGGTATTGATGCTCACATCACAGGTATCAGCAATTTCTTTGAAGCTCATATTATAGTAGTGACGCATAATCACCACCTCCCTTTGTTCTGAAGGCAAGTAATCAATCAATTTGCGTACATCAGACATCACCTGATCGTAGACAGACTTCTCTTCTACATTCATATCGTCATGACTGATTGTTGCGAAAACATCATGGTCTTCATCACTCCGCACGGTCGGCATTTTCTTGTTACGACGGAAATAGTCGATTACCAAATTGTGCGCAATACGCATAATCCATGGCAGAAACTTACCTTCTTCATTATAGCGACCGTTTTTAAGGGTCTGAATTGCTTTGATGAATGTATCCTGAAAAATATCTTCCGCAGCCTCCCTGTCTTTTACCATATAAAAAACCTTGGTAAAAACCTGATTTTTGTGACGTAATAGGAGAATTTCGAAAGCTTGGTCTGATCCGTCAATATATTGACGCAACAATTCCTGATCGGATAATTGAGATTTACGCATAACCCTTCCTCTTTTAAATGAGACAATTTGCCTTACTTGCTTTAACTTAAGAGTAGAATTATACTATACGCGATCGGTTTTTGTGGTTTAGGCTTGTAATGAACAACGGGACAAACACTTTTGTAGTATGTGTGTCATTTCAAGACATTCAAATATACAAAAAAATCTTCACGCAAGCCTTTTACGTAATTTTGTATCGTTAAAATTTCTTAAACACCTTTCATGAACACTACCAAAGACCCTCGACACTCTATTATTATTGAAGGTGCAAGGGTGCATAATCTCAGAAATGTTAATGTTACCATTCCACGCAATAAACTGGTTGTTATCACCGGCCTTTCTGGATCAGGTAAGTCATCATTGGCTTTTGATACCTTATATGCTGAAGGACAAAGAAGATATGTTGAAAGCCTCTCTTCCTACGCACGTCAATTTCTTGGTCGTCTAGACAAACCAGAAGTTGATTCCATAAGAGGAATCTCCCCTGCCATCGCCATAGAGCAAAAAGTAGTTACGCGCAACGCCAGATCCACTGTTGGTACCTCTACCGAAATTTACGATTACCTCAAATTACTCTTCGCCAGAGCCGGACAAACATTTAGTCCAATTTCTGGTGACCAAGTAAAGCGGCATCAAACAGTTGATGTGCTCAACGCTGTTAAAAAATGGGCTGAAGAAACCCGATTTTTTATTTTAGCTCCTATTAAAGAGCGTGCAGATCGCAATTTAGTCAAACATCTGGAAGTGCTTGGACAACAAGGCTATAGTAGGATCATGAAGGGCGATGAAGTTTTGCGTATTGAAGAAGGAATCGTGAAAAAACTGACGTACAAACATAATGTTTTCATCGTAATCGACAGACTCTCAGTGAAACAAGAGGATAGCGATTTTGATGCTCGCTTGAGCGATTCAGTTGAAAGTGCTTTTTTTGAAGGTCATGGTGAATGCACTATTAAACAAGCTGAAGGACAGCAGAAATCGCTTCAGTTCTCCAGTCGATTTGAGTTGGATGGAATAGAATTCGAAGAACCAAGCGTTAATTTCTTTTCATTCAACAATCCCGTTGGCGCTTGCAAAACCTGTGAAGGATTTGGTTCGGTGATTGGAATTGATGAAGACCTCATTATTCCGGATAAAAGTCTTTCCGTATTCCAAAACGCTGTAGCACCTTGGAAAGGTGAGAAAATGAGCGAGTGGAGAGACGAACTCATTAAAAATGCTTCCGCTAATAAGTTCCCAATTCATCGTCCCTATTTCCAACTAACAACTGAACAACATAATCAGCTTTGGAATGGTGCCAAAGGCTTTTTGGGAATCAATCAGTTTTTCGAATACTTAGAAGAGAAATCT
>JBDNHP010000567.1:0-3402 GCA_041688765.1 Flavobacteriales bacterium | reverse complement strand
TACATCAACATAACCATCGCAATGATCAAGTGCCGTAACAATGGTGTTCTGAATATCTTCGTCACAATTAACTGTTTCATCACTTGGAATACCTGAGAACATAGGAGCCGTAATATCTATAACATGTATGACACGGCTGAAGCTAATGGAGTTTCCGCAATTGTCTGTCGCATTCCAGGTGCGCTCGATATCATAGCTGCAAGCAGTTACGTTATTGATACCTGAAATAGCCGAAAGAGTTAAAGAAGGATCACAACTGTCAGCAAATATCGGAGCATCCATTGGTTCAGGATCACCACATTCTATTGTTGTTTCAGCAGAAGGAGCAGAAAGAATATAAGGATCTTCACTATCAATAATTGTAATAGTTTGAGTAGTGCTGATATCATTTCCACAATTATCTGTGGCAGTCCAAATACGTGTAATTATAGAAGTACATGCATTTCCGCTGGTGCTTTCTGAGAAAGAAATAGAAAGTAAATCATCGCAATTGTCACCGAAAATAGGTTCATCAAAAGGAACAAGTTCGTTGCAAGCAATTTCAATATTAACAGGTGAACTTACAATTGTTGGATCTTCTGAATCTGTTACCGTTATTGTTTGTGTTTGTGTTTCAGTATTGCCGCAATCATCTGTTGCAGTCCAAGTGCGAAGTAATTGATAAGTGCAATTATTTCCACCAAGATTTTGTTCTGAATAATTCACGATTACTAATTCATCACAGTTGTCTGTAGCTGTTACTACAGCAGGAGTAGAAATGTTATCACATGATACTGTTTCATTAGCTGGCACACCTGATAATACAGGAGCAGTAAGGTCAATTACAGTGATTGTGTATGAATCAGAAATGGTGTTTCCACAATCATCTATAGCAGTGTAGGTATAAGTGATGGTATAATCACAACCTGCACCGGAAACCGATTCTGAAACTGCAACCTGAACATCTTCATCACAAACATCCGTTGCAGTAACTGCCGCCGGACTAAATTCATCATCACAAAGACCAGTCATATCCGAAGGAACGCCAATCAATACTGGATCAGTTGTATCCTGAATGAAAATGGTTTGATAGAAATAACTTGAATTACAGCCATCATTCACACTCCACGCACGTCTCAGTTCAGTTGTACATTCATCAACAACGAAAAGCTCTTCACAGAAGTACCATTCTATTTCATCGGAACAATCATCAAAAAATTCCAAATTTGGAATTGCAGGAATTGTTTCATCACACTCAATAGTAACATCTTGTGGAGCCTCTACAACCTGAGGACCTTCATTATCACCAAGAATAAAATACTGAACAAAAGTGCTTTCATTCTCACAATCATCCACCGCAGTCCAGGTTCTGATTACTTCGCATGAACAATCGATGTCTTGTTCCACACATTCAACAAAACCATGATTAGCACCTCCGTCAAAATTCTCATTTATTCCGGTAAGAACTTCATTTAAAGCTGAGATATTATAAGCATTGCTGCAAGCACCAATTACATCATTTGCGATTTCAAGTATTTGTGAAATACTCATTCCGGCAAAAGCACCAGAAGCAATAAGTTGATTGCCCAAAAATCCTGTCGATGATGCAAAGTTTGCATCATAAGCATCAAATCCAACAGCTAAAGTAACACCTATGAGTTGTGATGCAAAAGTGTTGTTATATCCATTACCCAGATCTTGCAAATTTCCATTAGGAAGTAATGATGGGTTTCCACCACCTGGAAGATAATCTTCCACTGCCTGAGCATCCGTTAAGGTAAATGTGTTATTGCAACCAATGGTTAGTCCATTTGGGAACGCAGCGGCAAAGTTTGCGTCTCTATAAACACCCGGATTGTTGCCTTGAGCTGGCGCACCCCATCCACCAATAGTGTAGGTCCGGAAATCACAATCCACAATATTTAGATCGCAGTTGCCCGAATCTATATACGATAGATCAACTTGATCATCGCAGTTGTCGGCAACCAAAGGCTCAATGTAAGGAACTGTTTCATCACAGTTCAAATCATAAACTGAATTTTGATCTTCAAATAATGGAGAAACATCATCTCCACCAACGGTAATTGTCTGTGAAACAGTATCGCTGTTTCCACAATCATCTGTTGCTGTCCAAGTGCGAACGATAGTATAAGTATCTGAACAAACAGGTTCATTTGGAATTTCAATACAATTATTCAATCTGAAATTGAAATCGCTTGCTGAAGAAACCCATTGACCATTTACTTGTCCGATTAAAGTCATCCATGTAGAAAGACCTTTTCCAACACTTTGAAGGCTGGCACGGTCACCTACTTGAACACGCCAACGATAACTAGCAGGAGCATGGTGGATATCGAAAACGATACCAGCAAATGCACCTTGACCAATTAACTTATTTTCCTTAGTGTCATCAATGATGTAGTAAGTCCAATCGAGGTATTCATCTGTAATATCAACAGTAGCACCTGCATCCAACTTCTCTTCGCGGTAACCGGAAGGAGAACTTGCATTTGGAATAGATGTCCACTCTTCGTAAGAACTTTCATCACGCAACCACACTTCATAAGAAAAGCGCTGGTTATTGTTTTGTTGATTCGCAACCACACCAAAGAAACGAGCAGTTCCATCAGGATATGATTCAAATGAACCACTAACTGTCATGAAATCTCTGTCGTTACAGTTTGGAAGAATACCGATTGAACTGATGTATAAAGTATGCAAATCACCATTAGCAATATCGCACTGTTCTTGAGCATCTGAACCGAAAGTTTCTTCTGAGAATGTAACTTCCACATTTTCATCGCAACTATCAGTGGCAATGCAATCAGCGGCCGGTGGCACATCGCCATCACAAGCAATACTTAAATCTGTAATTTCATCAACAAATACTGGTGCTTCGTTATCGGCAACAGTGATTACTTGGGTATAAGTTGCAGTATTGCCGCAAGCATCCGTTGCAGTAAACACACGATTGATAGTGTATTCGCAACCTGAGCCAAGCACCTGATCAACTTGGGTTACCTCAGCCATTCCGCAGTTGTCAATAGCGGAGGCATAAGATGCAGCAATATCATCACCACATTCATAAGCCGCGTTATCAGGTACCCAAATAAAGATTGGAGCTTCATTATCATCAACACTCAAAGTTTGAGTACATAAAAATATTTCATCGTTATAAGTAGTACTGAAGGTTCTGGTAATCACTTCAGGACAAGTGCCACTTGTTTCGTCGTTCCATGTCCAATCTGCATCAACAACATTTGGATTGCTTTCACAACCTTGGCTATGGCCTGTTAATTCAACATTATCAAGTCCCCAACCACCCATTGTGTAACCGTTTGAACCATCACCACGAGCTCTGAAGCGAATTTCAAATTGCTCACCAGCAGCTTGTGGAATAGAAAAAGTTGGGCTGTAATCTAC
>JBDNHP010000566.1:0-2912 GCA_041688765.1 Flavobacteriales bacterium | reverse complement strand
GGAATGTGTATCCCGCCACTTATAGAAAAATTGGGCTTTGCTGAATTGCCCCAGGACCCTAAAGGCAATAAAATGAAGGCTATCTAAACAGTACTTTTTCTTTCTCCTATATTTTAGGATTAAATCGGAATTATTCTTCCTATTTTTTCACAAATAACTCAACCACCACTTTTCGCGATGAAGAATTTTGTATTGATCGTACCGTTGACAGATTTTGTAAAGTCCTATAACCACTAGAAACCATACCAAATATACTCCTGCAAGATTGTATCCCTCGCCTGGTATTACAAACAAAAATTGCATTGGTTTACCTGATGGATCTAGGTATGAGAATTCATGTCCTCTTACAAAATACACAATCATGGCTAAGAAATGAAGTGTGTACAAGTGTAAAATGTAGTAGAAAAATGCAGTTCGACCGAAAACCACCAAAGCATCACTTAGCTTGTTTTTAATACCTTCAACATAAGCTAACAACAAGAGTGAAGGTCCAATGGTAATGCACATGTAAAGCAAGGAAGGCGGGTATTTCCATACATTGATAAAGGAGAAGAATGTAAATAGCAAATCATCTTGTTTTTCCCATGGCATTGGGTCTCCATATAAATTGATACCTCTCAGTATTGCGAATAGAGCTATTAAACTGAGGCCCAATCGTAGCAATATTTTCTTGCGATGTTCTGAATTGAACTCTGGCCCGAATAGTTTCCCAATGCAGTATCCCAGCATCATTAATCCCGTCCAGGGAACAAAGGGATAGGCAATTATAATGGAAATTTTATCACTTATAGGACGTGGAGTAAATGAGCCATAGTGTATAAAATCCCATAAAAATGAAGGTATTGCTTGGAAATCCTTTTCGAAATAATCCAATATATTATGTCCTGCAACAATGATCAATCCCAGAAAAAGAATGGCTTTGTAATGCATATTCACGAGCATCATTAGGCCAATTAAAAACATACTTATTCCAATGGCCCAAATAACTTGAAAGGGAATCAAATTGAAATTCGGATTGAATGTCCATGCAAAAGCTACAATGGTCCATTCTATCAAAATCAGCCATAATCCCCGTTTTATAAGGAACATACCTAATTCTTTTTTGCTCTTTCTTAAACTTTGAAGATAAATGGAAGTGCCCGACAGAAATACGAATACCGGCGCACAGAAATGCGTTATCCAACGTGTGAAAAATAGTAATGGCGTCGTAGTTTCTAGGTTCAATGGATTATCCAGATTTGCGCCAATATGGAAATAATCACGCGTATGATCTAAGGCCATCAATACCATAGCAAGCCCTCGAATTATGTCTATGGACTCTATTCGTTTAAGATTCATTTTATGCATAGCGCTCAGTACTAAACTATTTTAAAGCGCTGAAAGATAAATAAATATGTGTGTGATTCAATATAAGAATATGGAATTAACACCAAGTTAGATCACAAAATGATCCCATCTAAAATTTAATTCAATACTGAACGTCTGTTGTTATAATACTTGGGTATTTCGATCAAAATCAAAACAATTACAGAACCTACAAATGCAGGTAAAAAGAGGGAGAACCCAGGAAAATCGAAACTGAATATTTCCCGGAAAAACGGGACTGAAATAATTATACCGAGCATAATTATAGTAGAGGCCAAAACAACATACAAGGCTATGTTTTTTTCGCTGAGAACGTTTAGAATCCCCCTTGTTTTTGAAAGATTACTTAAGATTAGCATAAGGTTCCCGATGATTAATGCAGAAAATGCAATGGCGCGAACTTCGCCTTCTGAATGCCCATCCTTTACCGAAATGAAATAAATTACTATTGTCATTCCAAGAAGAAGAAATCCTTGTAACGAACTCAAGAACAATTTGCGAGTTCCAAAAAAGACCTCATTAATGCTTCTCGGCTTCCTGCTCATGATATTCTTTTCCTCTTTCTCAAATTCAAATGCTATGGAGCAGGAGGGGTCAATTATCAATTCCATAAATACGATATGCAAAGGCATAAGTAATAAAGGAATGGAGCTAAAAAAGGCAGGGATAGTATTGAGTCCAATAATTGGAATATGTATGGCTGTGATATAGGACATGGCCTTTTGCAAGTTGTCAAAAATTCGACGGCCTGATCGAATAGCCGCAACAATTGAAGCGAAATTGTCATCCAGTAAAACCAATGAACTTGCTTCACGAGCAACATCGGTGCCTTTGTTTCCCATTGCAATTCCTATATGTGAGGCTTTTAATGCGGGCGCATCGTTAACGCCATCACCGGTCATGGCAACTACTTCATTATTGGCCTTCAGAGCCTGTACAATGCGAAGTTTTTGATCGGGAACGACTCTTGCAAAAATAGTTACATTTATAATTAATTTTCTTAATTATTCATCGTTAATATTTCTTAATTCATCGCCGCTCATGAGCTTTCCTAATGGATCAAGTCCAATCTGATTGCCAATGCTTCTAGCTGTTGCCGGAAAATCCCCGGTTATCATTATTACTTTAATCCCGGCATTTTCACATTCTTTAATTGCTTGTGGCACTTCTGCACGAATTGGATCTTCCAAAGCAATTAATCCTCTGAAACTTAAATCAAATTTTGATTGTGAATCCGGAAGCTCAGTATTTGTCCAACTTGAATCTGCTACCGCTATTACTCTGTAACCACTTTCAGCAAATTTGTTAACTACGAGTAATTGTTTTTCTGTTTCCGAAACATCTAATTTGCAAAGATCAAAAATGGCCTCTGGAGATCCTTTACATGAGACTTTATATGATTCTTCTTTTTTGCTTTTTGTTACCCTCGTCATTGCTAGGAGGGCTCTACTCAAAGGATATTCCTTAACAAGTGCTATGGATGGATCTTGTGATTCTTGGAAATCAAAGGAGGCTTGCATAATGGCCACTTCCATAGGATCGACGGG
>JBDNHP010000565.1:0-5488 GCA_041688765.1 Flavobacteriales bacterium | reverse complement strand
GGATCAGGTGCATAGTACAATCCCCTTTTAGCCACCTCTTCTTGTAAAACCTGAGTAATAACTCCCGGCTCCACAATCACTTGCTGATTGGACTCATCAATTTTCAGGATCTTATTAAATCGCTCCATTGATAAAGCCACCCCTTCATATACACACAAGGCTCCTCCGCTCAATCCCGTTCTTGCTCCGATTGCCGTTACAGGAATTGATCGATTATTACAATGTGCAATTACCTTGGAAACTTCATCTGTAGTTCCCGGCTTAAGAACAACTGCCGGCGGAAAATTCAGATCTTCTGTTTCATCATGACCGTATTCCCTGCGAATTTCCACATCCGTAAAAACAAAAGCTTCGCCTAAAACGGATCGGAAAAAAAGTATATCCGAGTCATTTGGCTGATTAAATGGTTGAGCTAAATATGGCACCTTATTTGATTCTTTGTTATGCGAAGCTAAAGATAATTGTATCTTTTGGCCTTGATTCCTTTGCAAGGATTGCTGCAAAATATTGAATTAAGCTTGAAATCAATCAGATATGAATTTTAACATTCAGAAGTATCTATTAATGGGAATAGCACTAAGCTATGGCCTATCAACTTTTTCACAAACCAAGGAAAAACAATCGGGATTAGCCTTAAACAATAAACTCATTTGGGCTTCCGGAGAATTCAGAACGGAAAGTGTGAGTGGATTAAATTCCATGAATGATGGAATTCATTATACTTCGCTTGAATCAGATGAAAATGCTGGTGCCCGAATTGTAAAATATTCTTATCTCACAGGAGAGCGTGTTGCAGTTGTAGCTGGCTCAAAAAGCATTTTTGGCGAAGGTAAAGAGAGTATTGAAGACTACGCATTTAGCGCTGATGAAAGTAAATTACTCATCACTACAGAAAGTGAGTCGATTTATCGTTATTCTTCGAAAGCCAATTACTACATCTATGAATTGAAGGCTTCAAAATTGAGTCCACTCACAGACTTCAAAAAAGGCAAACAACGCTTAGCCGAATTTGCACCAAATGCAGATCAAGTTGCATTTGTACGAGATAACAATTTGTTTCTCAAAAATCTCAGTAGCGGAGAAGAGAAACAAGCCACCACTGACGGAGAGTTTAACAAAATTATAAACGGTGCCACCGATTGGGTTTACGAAGAAGAATTTGGATTTGACAAAGGATTTCAATGGTCGCCTGATGGCAGAAAAATTGCACTTTATCGATTTGACGAAAGCGAAGTTCGAGAATTTTCTATGGCCATGTATGGGGAGCTTTATCCGGAAGAATATCGCTTCAAATATCCTAAAGCAGGTGAGCAAAATGCTCAAGTCGGCATCTGGATTTATGACACCGCAGTGGGCAATTTGAGAGAAGTAAATCTTCAAGGAGAAGGCGCTAAAGTTAGATTTGAATACATCCCTAGAATTAAGTGGACACTGAATCCCGACTTGCTTTGCATTATGCGAATGAACAGGCATCAGAACGTTTTGGAATTTATTTTGGCCGATATGAAAGTGGGATCGAGATCAGGCGATATTCCTACCACCTCATGTTTCAAAGAGCAAAACGAAACATATATCGATGTTAACGATAATCTATTTTTTCTTCAGGATGGAAAATCGTTTTTGTGGAATTCAGAGCGTGATGGATATAATCATATCTGGCAGTGTTATTTGGATGGAAGTGGTCCAAGACAGCTTACTAAAGGCAATTACGACGTGATTGATTTTTATGGAATTGATCAGTCAAAAAATACCATTTACTATTCTTCATCCGAAGTTTCGGCCACTGAGCAGCATATTTATGCCCTCGAAATGAAAAAGTTAAAGACGAGAAAACTCAGCCTTCAGTCTGGGGTGCATACAGCCGTTTTCAGCAAAACTTTTGCATATTATATCAATTATCATTCTTCTGCCAATACTCCGCCTTATATAAGCATGCATAATCAAACGGGCAAAATGGTGAGAGTATTGAAAGATAATCAATCGCTGAAAACCACATTAGCCAAATATAATTTAGGAACTAAGGAGTTTTTCCGATTTGAAAACAGCATTAAAACGCCATTAAACGCGTGGATGATAAAGCCTCCCGGATTTGAAGAGGGCAAAAAATACCCGGTTTTTGTTACTATTTATGGAGGTCCTGGACACAATACTGTTCGCGATTCATGGTCGGGGAAATCTTATTTATGGCATCAAATGTTAGCTCAACAAGGCTACATCGTTGTTTCCTGTGATCCACGCGGCACACAGTACAGAGGAAGAGAGTTTAAGCATTCAACTTATAAACAACTTGGCAAGTTAGAGACTGAAGATTTTATTGATTTGGCAAAATACTTGGGTGGACTTTCTTATGTGGATCAATCAAGAATTGGCATGCAAGGTTGGAGCTATGGAGGATATATGACTGCACTTTGTATGACCAAAGGAGCTGATCAATATAAAGCCGGAATTTCAGTTGCTCCAGTAACCAATTGGAGATATTACGACAGCATTTACACCGAGCGTTTTATGCAAACGCCTCAGGAGAATGCTGATGGATATGACGATAACAGTCCAATTAACCATGTGGAAAAGCTAAAAGGCGATTTCTTGCTGATTCATGGCTCAGCGGATGATAATGTGCATTACCAGAATACCATGGAAATGGTTGAAGCCCTGGTTCAGGCGAACAAGGAATTTGATATGTTCATTTATCCCAACAAGAATCACGGCATATACGGTGGCAATACCACTTTGCACTTGTACAATAAAATGACCAATTTCATTTTGGAGAACTTATAATTGTTGAAGCTATATGCCTTTTCCTATATTTGAGCCAAACAGCCTTAATCAATAATCAAAATCAACAAAGTCTATGAGTCAGATAATCGACAACGATTCTGCAAATACGGCAAGCGGACATCCTAGAGGTTTATACACCTTGTTCTTCGCTGAGATGTGGGAGCGCTTTTGCTACTATGGCATGCGTACGCTATTAACACTCTATTTGGTAAAATCTCTGATGAAAGGAGATGCAGAAGCTACTTTGATGTATGGTGCCTATACTTCATTGGTGTATGCCGCTCCAGTATTAGGTGGAAGAATGGCCGACCGCTATTTAGGTTATCGCTGGGCAGTTTTGCTTGGAGCAATTTTAATGGCCATTGGAGAATTTATGATCCTTGGAGGCAATGAAACCTGGCTGTTAATTGGTATGGGATCGATTATAGTAGGTAACGGTTACTTTAAAGCCAATATATCTACCATTGTGGGTAAACTGTATAAAGAGAATGATCCACGGCGCGATTCAGGATTCACCATTTTTTATATTGGAATCAACGTAGGGGCTTTTCTAGCAACCACTGTTGTGGCCTATGTTGGTGAGGTTTATGGATTCGACAAGGGTTTTTTCCTTGCCGGCATTGGAATGCTTGCAGGACTTATCATTTTCTGGGTTGGTAGAAATAACTATGCTGCTGCTGATGGCTTAATGGTTCGTGAAGCAGGATTGAAAAAAGTGGTAGGAGGACTCAACGTGGCTCACTTAATTAGTATCGCTTCAATACTATTAATTCCTGTTTGTTACTTCCTCATCAGTAGAAATACTTTTGTTATGGACCTTACCGGAACTCCATTTGAAAGCTGGTCAAGTGATCCTGCTCATTTCAATTTTCCTTTGATGATGATCTTATTGATTGGATTGTTCTTCTATGTTGCCAGCAGTTTGATTAAAGCTGGAGCCAAAGAAGGTCCGATATGGCGCGATAGAATGATTGCCTTGGTGTTATTCATGATTATCAATATTGTATTCTGGGCTTGCTTTGAACAGGCAGGAACTTCGCTGACCTTATTTGCTGATCGAAATGTAGATCGTGAAATTTTTGGATGGATTATGCCCGCTTCGATGACTCAGTTCTTTAATCCCTTATTCATCATTCTATTTGGTTCTATATTCTCTGTAATGTGGGTGAAACTGGACAAAATAGGTATGAATCCGAGCATCCCAATGAAATTTGCCCTTGGTATTTTACAGTTAGGTATAGGTTTCCTCATTACACTAATTGGACTTCAAATGCAAACCGAATATATGGTTCCGCTTTTCACTTTGGTGTTCCTTTACCTCTTCCATACTACTGGCGAGTTATTCCTTTCACCAATTGGCTTATCGATGGTTACTAAACTTTCTCCATCAAAAATGGCAGGAACGGCTATGGGCGGATGGTTCCTTAGCTTTGCACTTGCTAATTATGCAGGTGGTGCTATTGCTGCATTAACGGGTGGACATGGTGATGATGGTGTCGCATTAACTGCGGCTGAGGGCTTGGATAAATACACAGGTGTATTCTCCAACATCGGATTTGTGCTTATTGGATTTGCTGTTTTGCTTGCCATTTTGAGCAAACCGCTCAACAAACTAATGCATGGTGTTCGCTAATTCAAAGAACAATATTTTGGAGAGCCCCCGGATATCGGGGGTTCTTTTTTGGCATTATTTTAGATGTGAGAGAACCACATATCTGTTATTTTCAATATTTTTGTTTTAATCAAGACCGCAAACATGAAAAAATTTCTAAGCATTCTCTTTGTCGCTTTTAGTGTAACAGCATTTGCACAAGGCGGGAAAATCAACTGGATGACTGTCGAACAGGCTTTAGAAGCCCAAAAGAAAGCTCCTCGTAAAATTATGATTGATGTTTATACCAGTTGGTGCGGTCCATGTAAAATGATGGATCAAAATACTTTTACCAATCCAGAAGTGATTGCGTACATCAACAAACATTATTATGCCATTAAATTCAACGCAGAATCTCCAGAGACTGTGAAATTTAAAGGAAACACTTATACCAATCCTACTTATGATCCAAATAAAACAGGAAGAAACGGTGTAAACGAATTCTCAAGATCTCTAGGTGTAAATGCTTATCCTACTATCGTTTACCTTGATGAAGATCTGACTCTATTAGCTCCGGTGAGTGGTTATCGCACTCCTCCTCAGATTGAACTTTACCTCAAATTCTTCGCAGAAAATCACCACAAGACCGTTATTACTCAGGAACAGTGGACAGCTTATCAGAACGATTTCAAACCTTTATTCAAATAAGGTTTGTTAACAAATAGGAAGAGGGTCAATACGACCCTCTTTTTTTTGTTTAGATATTTAAAAGGTCAAAAGGAATACCTTTTTTGAACTTCATTTCTTACTATCTTTGTGCCCGATTTTGAGGTTGTAAATCCTCTGAAATAAGTATCAGAAACCATGAGCGACACAGCTAAAATAATTCTCGACGGAGTAGAGTACGAGCTTCCAGTATTTACTGGAACAGAAGGTGAAAAAGCGATTGACATCACTAATTTGCGTGACCTTACCGGTTATATCACACTTGATACCGGATTTAAAAATACAGGTTCCACCAAAAGTGCTATCACTTTTTTAGACGGTGAAGAAGGAATTCTGCGCTATAGAGGCTATCCTATAGAGCAACTTGCTGAAAAAGCTTCATTCCTAGAAGTT
>JBDNHP010000564.1:0-5007 GCA_041688765.1 Flavobacteriales bacterium | reverse complement strand
GAGTTCTGTCGTGCTTTTGAGGCGTGTAATTTCAAATTCAATGGATTGCTTTCTAAACGGTTCTTCTACTTTCAAAATTGTTTTCGAAGGATAAACATACTCTCCGGTATTTTCGAAGTTGCTATGAATAATTTCTAAAGATCGATTGTTGAATAGATCATTAAATAAAGTCCGTTCTAGTCTAAAAGTTGCGCCATTGAGCCAGTAGCGCTTGATTACGAGATCTTCTTCGTCTTTTTTCTTAAGTAATTTTAGATAATCTTTATCGCTTGGATCTATATAAATGGAATCGAGTTCGGGTGCGAGGTCTTTATCATCAACCCCCACTACCTTTTCCATTTTTCTGCGATAACGAGAACTCAACACATATTGATCCCCGTTAATTCCAGATCTGAATTTATCTTTTGAATCATAGGCAATCGGATTTCCAACCAGTAGATCTTCAAGCATTTGCATGTCAACTTCCATACCAATAAAATCTTCAATACTTGTGAAATTACCAAGGTAGTAGTGCTTATTATTTGGTATTTTGGAAACGTATTTTACGGAGTCTTTGGTAATAACCATCCTAATCACTTCCACCCCCAAGGCCGGAGATATGGACACCCAAATAATACTGTCATGGGCAATCCTGATATTGGCCTTGAAAGAAGTTTCTTCATTCGCCTCCCCTAGAATTTCGGTTGAAACTTTAATTCCCAGCGCATGAAATTGCATCTCGTTCTCTTCAAGCTTTTTTGTTAAAACTAGAGCGCTGCGATTTTTTAAAGGTTTTAACTCAATAATATCCTTTTTAGATTTACAGGAAAACATCAAAAGAGGAAGTGTAATAACCAGTGCTATTTTGGCTTTATTCATCCGATTCAATATATGTTTTTTCGGTGATTTTACGATCAATAACCTTAGAAGCACCGCCATTGTTTTTGGCCTTATTCCAATAGTTTAGTGCTTCAGCGGTATTGCCCAGCTTGAATTGCACATCACCGTAATGTTCAAGTATTACACCATTGCTGTCTCCCCCATTTTGCATTGCCTTTTCTAACCAAATTTTGGCGTCTTCATAGCGTTCCATACTGAACAAAACCCAAGCGTGAGTATCCTGAAAATTAGCGCGGTTAGGATTGAGCTCGTTCACTTTGAGGCTATACTCCAATGCTTTGTCAAGCTTATCTTTACGCAAACTCAGGTAATAACTAAAATTGTTGAGAACAAAAACATTTTCAGGGTCAAATTTCAAGGCTTTTTCATACGCCAAATCGGACTCATTAAACTTTTTAAGACTGTTATAAGCATCGCCAAGCAAGGAATAAAACTGTGTTGAAAGAGCGGGATTATCAATGATCAATTCCTTACCTAAATTCAATGGTTCCAGAGCTTCGGAGTATTTCTTCAATTGGATGGATGCGATTCCTTGATAAAGATAAAACTCAGTTATAGTGGGAAAAAGCTCCAAAGCATCTTTACAGTCTTGCTCCATTGAAACGTAATCGGCCAATTCGGAATCAATTTGAATTAACTGTTGCCAAATGAGGCTGCGTGAAGGGTCTAGATCAAGAGCTTTTCGATACTTTACCCGGGCAGCATCACTTTGATCATTCACATAAAGAATATCACCGGCAAAGGCCCAAGTTTTTGCTTCATCGGGATGAACTATTTCCATAATCCCCACCAATTCTGTTGTTCTTTGGGCGGCTAATTCACTTTGCTGGCTTTGCTCAAATAAGTTGAGAAGTATCCCTACTTTTTGATCTATCAGAACTTCAGGACTCCAGAATGCCTTTTTTAATGCTTCGTATGATTTTGCATCATCTCCCGACATCAAAAAATAATCGGCTAGCATTAATTGGATCATTCCATCCTCAGGATATTTTTGCTCGAGCTCGCGATAAATGTTTTGAGCTTCAATAGTTTTTCCTATTTGTTGATAGTATTGCCCTAGCAATCCCGCATACCTTGGATCATCAGGAACTGCATTTTTTAATTTCAACAACTCTACAGCAGCTTGTTCTGTTTTATTTAATTGTAAATAGATCTGATGTTTTTGAATGCTGGTTTGCTCATTCACCCCAATAATTTCCTCCAAATCATTTAATACGCTAATTGCTTCTGTGCCCTTATTGAGCTGCATTAAACAAGCAACACGCTGAAGGTATGAATCAATATCACTAGTATCAATTTTAATGGAATTCTCGTAATATTTAGAAGCTTCTGCATAATTGGCCATTTCGAAATTCAAATCGGCCATGAGCTTGTTGTACCAAAGGTTTTGAGGCTCTGTTTCTACGGCTAATTTTGCTTCCAGAAGGGCAGAGGGAATATTGCCATTTTCATATTCTATGCGGGCAATTTCATAATGAGGAGCAGACTTAGAGTTATCAATGGAAATGCAATCATAAAATGCTGCTTTCGCCTTTACAAAATTGCCTAAAGACTTTTGACTGATTCCTTCAAAAAAACTCTTTTGAAATTGAATTTCCCGAACTTCATTGTTGCTTTGCTTAATTTTTTCTTTTTGAGCTTTATCAGACCCTTTAGAAGACCCTTGATCTTTTGTGCTTTTACAGCCATCAAAAAGGATGACCAGAAAAAATAGGTATGTTATAATTTTTAAATTCATTTAATTTCGGAGTAATCACCTAAGGAAAAATCACCATTCATATTTTGAGCCTTCACGGATCGACCAATCATGCTATCCTTAATTTGCATATTTATTAATTCGCAGTCGTTTTGGATAATTGAATTTTTAATAATACTTGAACTCACTTTCGTTCCTTTTCCTATGGAAACGTAAGGACCAACAACAGAATTGTGTATTTCTACACCGGCACCAATATAGCATGGCTGCAATACCGTACTATTTTGCAAAATAGCACTTTTGTCTATCATTGGTAAATGCTTGTTATACTCCAGCACTTTTTTGTTTGTGTCAACTGTGGCCTCTTTATTCCCGCAGTCCATCCAGTCTTCAACTAGTCCGACTGCGAATTTCATGCCCTTTTTCATCATATTTCGCAAGGCATCAGGTAATTGATACTCTCCGCTATTCATGATATTATTATCGATTAAATATTGGAGTTCTGTTCTCAGCGCTGCACCATCTTTGAAGGAGTAAATACCAATCATCGCAAGGTCAGAAACAAATGTTTTTGGTTTCTCCACGAAATCTGAAATATTTCCTTGATCATCCAGCTTTACCACTCCGAATTGTTCGGGATTTGGGATTCTTTGCACCCATAAAACACCATCTACAGTGGGGTCCGGTTTGAAATCTGCTATAAACAACGTGTCAGCAAAGGCTACAGTAACGTGTCCTTCCAATGATTCGGCTGCACATAAGATGGCATGCGCTGTTCCCAATGCCTGATCTTGATAACATATTCTTCCTTTGGCACCCAATCTTTCAGCAACCGCGATCAGATCTTTTTCGACTTCTTCGCCAAAACGACCAGTAATATAAGCCACTTCTTCAAGTTGCTCGCCAGTGATTGCTGCAATATCTTCAACAAGACGCTCCACAATAGATTTTCCTGCCACCGGTATCAGCGGCTTTGGAATGCTGAGTGTATGAGGCCTTAGGCGTTTGCCCATCCCGGCCATTGGAACAATAACTTTCATAATTTTATTTAGTGCCAGTGCTACCGAAACCCCCAGTTCCTCTCTCTGTTTCTTCCAACTCTTCGCATAATAGCAAATTTGCTCTCAAGTGATGAGCTACTACCATTTGAGCTATGCGGTCACCATTTTGGATAACAACGCTTTGAGAAGAGAGGTTTACTAGCAATACTTTTATTTCTCCTCTATAGTCGGCATCAATGGTTCTGGGCGAATTTAAAACGGTTAAACCCTGTTTGTCTGCTAAACCACTTCTGGGACGTATTTGCGCTTCGGTGCCTTGAGGAAGGGCAATATATAATCCTGTTGGGATCAGCATGCGTTCAAGCGCCGCAATTGGAACTGGATTTTCCAAATTAGCTCTGAGATCCATTCCTGCCGAAAGTGCTGTTTCGTAAGCAGGTAGCGGATGAGAAGAACGATTTACAATTTTAATTTCCATTTTGCAAAGGCAATTTACATGAATTGAAACATTTTCAATTATTTACCATGAAATTGAGCCTTACGCTTTTCCAAAAAGGCTGCGGTTCCCTCCTTAAAATCCTCTGTTCCAAAGCACAATCCAAACTCTTTGATTTCTGCCTCGTAACCGGATTTCCCTGATTCATATCCAGCCAATACCGCTCTTAATGCGGCGCCTACTGCCAATGGTGAATTCTGAATGATTTTTGAAGCGATTTTTTCACACAACGGAATTAATTCTTCTTGAGTGGTTACCTGATTTACCAGGCCCCAGTCTAGTGCTTCAGCAGCAGAAATGGCCGATGCTGTGCAAATCATTTCCAAAGCTTTGCCCTTGCCAACCAAATTCGCTAATCGCTGAGTACCCCCATAGCCGGGAATTACACCGAGTGAAACTTCCGGCAATCCAAGTTTAGCATTGTCTGATGCAATGCGAATATGAGCCGCCATTGCCAATTCTAATCCACCACCTAGAGCAAATCCGTTAATTGCTGCAATCACGGGTTTATTGAGATCTTCCAGCTTATTGAACAAATTCCGATGCCCGTCTGCGCTCAGATTCTTTCCTTCCTGTACGCTGAAATTAGCAAATTGTTTGATGTCGGCGCCTGCTACAAATGCCTTTTCACCAGAGCCTTTAAGGATCACCACCCGCACAGAAGGCGCATTATTAGCGTGCTCGAAGGCATCACTCAACTCCGAAATGGTTTCCTTATTAAGCGCGTTTAGCTGTTGAGGACGATTTATGGTTATATATAAAATGCCATTTTTATTCTCGATGATCAGATTTTGATATTCCATAGGGCTCAATTATTTCCTGCAAAATTGAGGAATAATCTGTTGACTTAGCTCACAAATTTTGCTTGTACGCAAATTGAGTTTTAGTAATGGTAGAAAAAAAGGGCCATCGAAATCCGACAGCCCTTTTGATAT
>JBDNHP010000563.1:0-2217 GCA_041688765.1 Flavobacteriales bacterium | reverse complement strand
GCAATTGACATTGCTGTGATCCCCGTCTGCTTTGATGATCATTTCACCTTCGTATGCATTAAAAGATAAAAGCTCATTATACGGACTATAGATCATAAAGGCCTCGTTTCTTCCACCCAGCACTAATTCCATACCAGCAGGAATATCAAAATGGAGTACAATCTCATTTTCCCCTTCATTCAGCTTAACCTCATCTAGAAAAATACTACTGGAGCGATCTTGTTGAGAAGGTATGAGTTCTGTGAGCGCTATTGTATTTAACAGAGGCATCGTGCTAACTTCACCTGATTCCGGATCAAAAATTCTGATCAGGTTATTATAGGTATCGCTAACATAAAGCAGTCCATTGTATCTAACAATATCCCAAGGCAAATTGAAACTCGCTGCCCCAGCTTTACCATCATCCCATCCAGCCTCAGCAGAGCCAGCAACTACGGAGTAAATTCCTTCTTTGTCGCGTTTTACAAGTCGGTTATTATAGGTATCTGCTATCCAACAATCATTTCCAATCATCACCAATCCCTGAGGAAAATTCAAGTTGATGGTATCAAGGTCTGCTTCTTTAGGAGCTACAGGCGAAAAATCCTCTAGTTTTTTGCGATTCCAACGTTTAATCTTCCCGGTTTCGGGAGAGACTGCCACAATGTTTCCGAGATTATCAGAAGTTAATGCACCAATTCCTTTGAATTGCGCTTTTTTATTTTTTCCATCCACCTCCGCTTTACTGCCACTTCCTAGAACGCGCTTAGCTGAAAGACTGCCAAGATCCATACTCCAAATAGAATGATCTCCAGCCATAGAAATTAACAATTGAGTACCACTCATTTCGATATCCCAAGGATAGTTTAGTCTTCCATCAACACCACGCAGCTCTGTTTTACTTTCATAAGCCTTAAGTCCAGAACCCAGCACGGTTTTCACTTTTCGAGTAGTTAGATCGGCCACTTTAATACTGTGATTATCCATATCTGCGATATAGAGTTTATCGGTATTTTCGTCATAAGCCAATCCCATGGGCTGATCAAAAGCACAAGCTTCAAAAGCACCATCAGCATTTCCTTTTTCACCTGAGCCTAAAACATCTAAAATTTCACCGTACATGCTCAATACCAGCACCTTATTGGATCCAGTAGATGACACAAAAAGGCGTTCTCCATTATTATCAAAAGTCATAAACGTTGGATAACCTAACAATGGTCGAGCATAAAATAATCGGTCTTCCACGTCCATAGTACCCGCAGTTTTCTGATTAGCCGCACCAGCGATTCTATATATATCAAGGATTTCTTTCACACCATTGCGCATGGTTTTATCCAAACCTGATCCACAATGTTGAATCATCGGCGTGCCATCTTCTCTTACAAGTGCAGTATTTGGAAAACAATCAAAATTGAACATTTCCAAACCTTTTCGGGATTTCAGCACTGCAATTGGGTGCGTGATTCCTTGAATTAGCATTTCCTTTCTGAAAAGTTCAATATCCTCAGAAGGATTTTGAGGAATTGCAAAAAGCAAGACTTGGAGTTCAGGGTATTCTTTAGTGAGGTATTCAATTTCATTTAAAACATCCCGGCATTCCAATGACGAGGGGCTCCAAGTAGTTACAATAAAAAGTCTTCCTTCTTCATACAGAATTCTTGAACGTGTTGTATTAAGCCAAACGGCATCTTCAGGAATCGTAATTCCTAAGCTTGCTCGTCTAATTTCCAAGAGATCCTTTCTTTCTTGCTTATTAGGAGTAACCCCTTTAGTTGGTTGCGCAAATAAGAGAGTTGAGGAGAATAGAAAAGCAATAAGGATTGAGCAGGTATTGGAGTTAAAACGCAATTTCATATTGATTAAATAGGGCAATGAAGGTACAGTTTTTCTTTGATGCGCTTGGTATAAGCAATAAATTGAGCAAAAGGAAAACCGCCTTTCGGCGGTTCTATAACACTAAATCTATGGTTCTTATTTGATTGAATCCACAACTGCTTTAAAAGCGTCGGGATGGTTCATGGCTAGATCAGCCAGAACTTTACGATTAAGTCTCATTCCTTTTTCATTGACTTTACCCATGAAAACGGAGTATGACAAACCGTGTTGGCGCACACCTGCATTAATACGCTGAATCCAGAGGGTGCGGAAATTGCGTTTGCGGTGTTTACGACCGATATACGAATAGCAGAGTGCTTTTTCGACTGCGTTTTTGGCTACGGTATAAACGTTTTTACGTCT
>JBDNHP010000070.1:0-3474 GCA_041688765.1 Flavobacteriales bacterium | reverse complement strand
TCCTCTTTCACTGCCTCAGCATCAGCGCTTTTCGCAAATCATAAACATCCAAGTAAATCGTAGTTAAGATGAGCCTATCCTATTTTCAGATTTAAACAAAGTTTGGAAAGAATTGCTGACTCAGAAAATTATACCAAATCTACATATAATAGAGTCCAAAACATTTTATATGAAAGATTGGTAAATGCCCTGAGAGTAGCTGTTATAAACCAATGGAGAAATACGAGATTGCACTATTACAGATACCTATACGGCATAATGGACCGAGCAGTTCAGCATTAAACAAATGGATGGTTTAATTTTTTTTCGCATAATAAGAGGAAGCAATGATTAGGGAACAATTACAAAAGGGTTCCCGCCAATGGTTCTCGATAGTTGAAAAAGAAAATTGCTTCGACTCCAGGGCTCTTGCAGCCTTAAAAACCGCAGATTTAAGAAGTTCATATTAATTATTAGCAAATAATATGGAAGATAGCCCAACATACCAAAGCCTTTGATTCATTAGGAATCGGCTTAATATAGCACTAGAATGGAAATGTGGTAGTATTTTCAAACAAAGTTCAGAGGCACAAGGCAATCTGTTTGCGCTGTGGCTCTGTTACTCAACAGCATTCAATTTTATTCTAATAAATGCTCAGTCTGCCACTCTGTTTCATTCCATCAGCCAAATGGATGGTTAAAACATATACTCCCGATGGTAAATCGCTGAGATCAATCTGATTTTGATTAGGTGTGCCAAGGGTTCTGATTAATGCTCCGCGGGCATCAATTATATCAATGCCTTTAATTAGTTGTTCAGAACTCAGCGTAACAATTCCATTACTCGGATTTGGATAAATACTCAACTTAACTTCAGTTACGGGGCGATCAATAACACCTACCGAATTCACACATGGAACATAACTTCCTTCAATTTGCATCTCCCCGGTATTCAAAGGATCGAGCCAAACTTTTAGCTTTTCATTCGCAGCATTTGGATTATTAAGCCAGTGATAACTCATTTTACCATAATAGTCGGCGGCATTTGGAGATGCACAAAAGCTATTACCCCCGGTGAGCGTTCCAATAACTTTCCGATTATTATCAAAAATAGGAGAACCTGAAGATCCACCTTCTGTAACCCCATGATTGGTGGCTGTTTGAACCCAGTTTACCTGCCAATGAGAACCGGGTGCACCCAACCATACACTTTGCAAATTGGATGAGTAGGTGGAGATTTTCTTCACATCTCCGGCAGGATGATGAATAGATACACCGGAAGGACTGGTATTTGAACTTGCTCTCCAACCCGCAAAAAATGGCGTCCAACCTGATGGAATAACATCTTCTATTTCAAACAAAACGAAATCGGAACCCGATTCTCCTCCACCATCATTGCTGTCAGCCAAGAGGTTTACCCCGGTTACATTTCTATTGGAAGGAAAAAATCCAGAACCGCACAATGGACGCGCATAATTAAAACGGACTTGTAAAAATGCCAAATCAGCATTGCTTATTCCGTTTGCACAATGCAATGCAGAAAGCAAGTAGGGTCTGCAATCTCTGGCTGTAGTATTAACCAAAACACCCGAGCACAAACCTACAAATTGTCCTTCCGTAATTTGAAGACGAACAACGGCATCTTTTTCTTCTTGCCAGTTATTTCCCTCCGGACAAGCTACATCCACTTCACATGGTTCTGAACCACCTCGTAGATTGTCTTCATCCTGATAATCATAAATATAACGATAGAAATGTGCGGCACCTTTTATAAGGAACTCGGGCATTCCAACAATTTCTGCCTTTTGATTGTACTCTATAATAATATTGTCGGCATTAATGGTTCCTGTGAGAAACTTGCCATGGGAATCCATTTGTTCAGCCGTGTAAGGACCATCAATCCAATTCATTTCCTGATCATACACATACATTTCGGCCCCTTGTGGCAGCTCAAAATGATTAAAATAAACCGCCATTCCCATTGCACCTTCTGTGCTAAGAGCCAAGCGCAAAATCTTGCTACCATCAGAAAGCGTAGTCCATAAACCATCTGAATTACTGTGTAGTGATCTTTCGATTACACGACCAAAATTGCTCATCCCGCCGGCATCTTCTTGTTCAAGATCTTCAGCCGAAACTCTGTTCATATCCAAGCCACCTAAATCAATAAATTCAATAGCAGGAATGTCATTAATGTATAGCTGAGATAATGGTTGGATTGCAGCGTCTTGAGCAAATCCATAATTAAAAAGTAGCACGGAGGCTAGAAGTGTAAAATTCAATCGCATGATTAAGCAGGTTTCAGAAACGTTGCGAATTTAAGGATTCAATCCGTTGAATACATTTTTTTTTCGCCGGATATTGGAAATCCTATCACATACAATGTAAATACAGTGACGACTAATAAATCCCTCCCTCCACTGCTCTCTGCAATGTATCTTTATGCCATGAAAAAGAACTTGGGTAAGGTTTTACTCCTTGTATTTATCCCTCTGCTTATCTGGTATATTTTTTTCAGTTTGAATAATCCCCTTTTCGAAAAACCAGAATCGCGGATTTTGCTGGATAGGGATGGACAACTTCTTGCCGCCTCTATAGCTAAGGATGGACAATGGCGTTTTCCTATGCCCGACTCCGTGCCTGAACGCTTAAAAATTTGCCTTTTAGAATTTGAAGATCGGAACTTCGAAAGTCATTTCGGTATTCATTTTCCCTCCATTCTGAGAGCCGCAAAACAAAACTACAAGGCAAAAAAAGTACTGAGCGGAGGTAGCACGATTACTATGCAATTGATTCGATTGAGTCGAGATAATCCATCCAGAACTATCCTTGAGAAATTACTCGAAATGGTTCTGGCAACTAGAATCGAAATAGCTTATTCCAAAGAGGAAATCCTCAAAATGTATGCTGCCAATGCACCTTTTGGAGGTAATGTTGTTGGCATTGAAGCTGCATCATGGCGATACTTTGGAAGAGCTCCACACGAACTTTCATGGGCTGAATCGGCTACCATTGCGGTTTTACCAAATGCGCCATCACTCATATTTCCAGGTAAAAATCAGGAAGCCCTAATAGCAAAAAGAAATCGATTGCTCGATAGACTTTTAACACAAGGAAAAATGGATGAAAGCACTTGCGAACTGGCTAAATTGGAGCCCGTTCCCGGACCGGCTCATCCCCTGCCCCAACATGCATTGCATTTACTTTTTGCCGATTTTAAAAAAGAGAAAACGCAGGTAATGCGAAGAAAAACTTACCTGAATGCACAGCTTCAATCGCTTGCTGAACAAACACTTCAAAGGCATGCTAATGAATTGAGCGGAAACTTCATTAACAATGCAGCCGCCATCATTGTGCATGTGCCAAGCGGCGAAATATTGGCCTACGTAGGAAATGTAAAAACATCGCAAGATGCTCAGGGAGAACATGTTGACATTATCCGTTCCAGAAGAAGCACGGGCAGTATTCTCAAGCCATTTCTGTATGCCGCAATGC
>JBDNHP010000562.1:0-6199 GCA_041688765.1 Flavobacteriales bacterium | reverse complement strand
CACTTGCTGTGCGTAATCTTAACTACGGTGTAGATTTTCAAGGTGGACGCTCATACGTTGTTCGATTTGACAATGTTCCAGATATGGATGCACTGCGTTCAAACCTTTCTGAGGCATTCACTGAAGAGGGAACTAAAGGTAATCCGGAGGTGAAGCGTTTTGGTGGAAGCGGTGAAGCCGTTAAAATCACCACCAATTTCATGATTAGCTCAGAAGATGCAGGTGCAGACTCATTGGTGAATATACAATTGACTTCAGGTCTCGATAAATCTGGTATTGGTTATCTGATCGAAAACACCCAAAAGGTTGACCCGACAATTTCAGATGACTTTGCCAGCGGTGCTCGGAATGCTACTTTGTTCTCTGTGCTTATTATCTTCTTGTACATCTTTGTGCGTTTCCGCAAATGGCAGTTTGCCGTGGGAGCACTCACAGCCATGCTGCATGATGTGATTATTGTGATTTCAGTATTCAGTATATTCTATGGCATCTTGCCTTTCACCATGGAAGTGGATCAGGCATTTATTGCCGCCATTCTAACGGTAATTGGTTATTCTATTAACGATACTGTGGTTGTATTTGACCGTATCAGAGAGTATCTTAAAGAACACCACAAAGAGGATAGTGCAACAGTTATCAATAAAGCACTTAACAGCACACTTGGACGTACCATTAATACTTCTCTTACCACATTTATGGTATTATTAATAATCTTCATATTTGGCCCAGCCAATATTATGGGATTTGTATTTGCCTTAATGGTGGGTATCGCAGTAGGTACTTATTCGTCTCTCTTTGTTGCAACTCCTATTGTTGTTGATTTATCTAAAGATATCAAAGCATAATTCAGCTATAATTACGAAAAGGCCGTCTTTAAATCAGACGGCCTTTTTTTGTAGATTTTTTCAAAGTCCCCCTTTACTCTATTGCTTTGCTTAACTTTGCACCTGTATGGGTTTCTGGGAAATTGTCCTGATATTTTTCGTTTATCTTATGCTCTTTGGCTCCAAAGGAGTTCCAAGTCTTGCCCGAAATATGGGCAGGGCAGTAAGAACTTTTCGTGATGCCAGCCAAGATATTCAGCGCGAAATTATGGACAGTACCAATGAAATAAAAAGAGAGATTAATCGGGAAAGCAATCGCCCGTTACAAGAGCCCAAATCTCTGAAAGAACCACAAGAACCGCAAGATAAGGTCTAAATTAATGATGCCAATCCTATTATTGATTACCGGATTAGTTGTACTCGTTTTTGGCGGGAATTACCTGGTAAAAGGGGCCTCTGGCCTAGCTTCAAAAGCAAATATTCCACCTCTCGTTATAGGTTTAACTGTTGTTGCCTTTGGAACTTCCGCACCGGAACTATTAGTAAGTTTAAAAGCTGCAATGGCCGGAAGTCCAGACATAAGCATAGGCAATATAGTAGGATCCAATATCGCCAATTTAGGATTAGTTCTGGGACTCACATGCTTAATTTTCCCAGTGAGTGTTAATGCAAGTATCATCCGTCAAGATTGGCCTATGATGATGATTGCTTCCATATTGTTTTTCATATTATCAATTGATGAGCTGCTCAGTTTTGGCGAAGGATTGATAATGTTTTCAACTATGGTAGCTTTCACGATCTACCTCATCGTTCGCGCAAAATGGTCCTCATCGCTCCATATTCCATCGGATGGTGAAACTACTTCGGAACCTTACTGGAAACTTATAGTCTACATTTCAATTGGCGGTATAGCCCTGTATTTTGGATCCGAATGGCTGGTATCCGGGGCGGTAAACATAGCGCAGCATCTTGGCATGTCAGAAAAAGTTATAGGCCTTTCTCTTGTCGCAGTTGGAACTTCTATTCCTGAACTTGTTGCCTCTGTAATTGCAGCACTTAAAAAGGAATCGGATATTTCATTAGGCAACCTTGTCGGTTCTAATATTTTTAATATCCTAGGAGTTCTCGGATTAACTTCGATGATTGAGCCTATAAAAGTCTCTTCCGAAATAATCAGTATGGATGTATTCTGGATGATTGGAATAGCTGTTTTGCTATTTCCTTTGATGTATTTCGGATCCCGCATTGGTCGTATGAACGGGATTGTCCTTTTGATTTACTATGTAGCATACATGGCTATTCTATTCTATTAACATTGAGCATGCTCAGCGAAGATGGCAATTTGACTTATATTCCAAGCTTTATCAATGATGATAACCTTTTGCCGAAATTGCTTAACGAAATCAATTGGCAACAAAATCAAATTCGCATTTTTGGCAAAACTCATCCTGAACCCAGACTTACTGCCTGGTTTGGCCCCCCTTACACCTATTCCTCCATATCATGGCCGCAAGTAGAAATGCCTGAATTTTTGTCTGAAATCATTGCTAAAATCAATGCTATCAAGCCTTTTGAGTATAATGCTGTTCTGTTAAATCAATATCGAAATGGAAACGATAGTATGGGCTGGCATCGGGATAATGAAAAGGAAATTGATTCAAGAATGATTGCATCTGTAAGTTTAGGTGCTTCCAGAAAATTCAAACTCCGACATCGCAGCAAAGCACTTAAACACGCTATCATTCTCAAAAACGGTGATCTGCTCTTAATGGAAAATATGCAAGATCACTGGGAGCACTCGGTACCGAAATCGTCAATTATTCATCAAACCCGCATCAATCTCACCTTTCGACATATTCTCACCTGAAAAAGGCTTTTCGTACTTTTGTCAGCATAAGGAATTGCAATGTCAACAGAACCAGCGCCTGTAAAAAGGGTTACTACCCATACCTTACAGGAAATGAAAGCTAAGGGAGAGAAAATCAGTATGCTTACAGCTTACGATTTTTCGATGGCTCGATTAATTGATGAAGCAGGCATAGATGTAATTCTTGTTGGCGACTCAGCTTCTAATGTAATGGCCGGTCATGAAACTACCTTGCCAATTACCCTTGATCAAATGATATATCACGCCTCTTCGGTTGTGAGAAGCGCAAAACGTTGTCTGGTTGTGGTTGATATGCCTTTCGGTTCCTATCAAGGCAATTCAAAAGAAGCGCTTAATTCAGCTATTAAAATCATGAAGGAATCCGGCGGGCATGCGGTTAAGCTGGAAGGAGGACGTGAAATTGTTGAGTCCATTGCTCGCATTCTTAGCGCTGGAATTCCAGTTATGGGCCACCTTGGACTTACCCCTCAGTCCATTTATAAATTTGGCACTTATGTGGTAAGAGCAAAAGAGGAAGAAGAAGCTAAAAGATTAAAAGAAGATGCTCTTTTATTGCAGGAAGCAGGATGTTTTGCCATTGTGCTTGAAAAAATTCCTGCTCATCTGGCAAAGAAAGTGGCACAATCGGTTTCTATTCCTGTAATAGGCATTGGAGCAGGTGGCGGTGTTGATGGACAGGTTCTTGTAATGCACGATATGCTCGGAATAACACAAGAATTTAGCCCGCGCTTTTTGCGGAGATATCTTGATTTGGCAGGTGAAATTAAAAATGCGGTGGCGCATTACATCAATGATGTGAAAACCGGCGACTTCCCAAATCAGAAAGAACAGTACTGATGCTAGGGCCAAAATTTCAAAAACCACCCAGCGAACCTATTGTAATGACAGAGGTTCATAGCTTGAGAATTCTCTATGAAGACAATCATGTTCTTGCTGTTAAAAAACGAAATTCAGATATCATCCAAAGTGACATTTCAGGAGACCAAACACTTTGTGATGTTGTAAAAGATTACATCAGACTGAGTTATAATAAACCAGGCAAAGCGTTTATAGGCACTGTACATCGCTTGGATCGACCGGTTTCAGGTGTAATTCTGTACGCCCGCACTACTAAATCCCTCAATCGCCTGCTAAATATGTTTAAGTATCGGGAGATTCAAAAAACGTATTGGGCTGTGGTTCAGGGATATCCGCCGAAAGATGAGGACACCATCATTAATTACCTCATCAAAAATGAAAAGCTAAACAAGAGTTTTGCGCATGATAAGGCCGCTGATGGACGAAAAGAATCTGAGTTAAGCTACCGTGTTATTGGCAAAGGAAACCACTACACATTTGTTGAAGTTTATCCTAAAACCGGTCGTCATCACCAAATTCGTGCTACACTTGCCAGTATTGGTTGTCCAATTAAAGGTGATATCAAATACGGAGCCCGACGCACCAATGACAATGCTTCCATTCATTTGCATGCCCGTCAGGTTCAGTTAGTTCACCCTGTTCGAAAAGAGCCCATGACCATTGTTGCCCCGCCACCAGATGATCCGCTTTGGAATGAATTTCTTCGTCAGGCTCTATAAATCATAGGGTTTAATCTTTTGTATCATTAGTTTCATCTTCTCGGAGAGTAAATGGTAAATTTGCAATCCGGTTCAAAATAACATTCCCGGATTTTTGATATGAACGAAGTTAAAGAGCATGTGAAATGTCTGATCATCGGATCAGGTCCTTCAGGTTATACCGCTGCCATTTATGCAGCCAGAGCAGATATGAAACCTGTGATGTATCAGGGACTTCAACCTGGCGGACAATTAATGGAAACTACAGACGTAGATAATTTTCCGGGTTATGCAGATGGGGTCAACGGTCCGCAAATGATGATGGATCTTCAAAAACAAGCCGAACGATTTGACACTCAAGTGCGCTCAGGCTGGGTTACTAAAGTCGATTTAACTGGGCCTAAGCATATTGTTGAAATTGATAATGGTAAGCATGTTCTAACCGCTGACTCTATAATTATTTCAACCGGAGCATCTGCAAAATGGCTGGGCTTAGAATCGGAAAAAAAATTCCGTGATATGGGAGCCGGCGTTTCTGCTTGTGCAGTTTGTGATGGCTTTTTCTACCGTGGAAAAGACGTGGCAATTGTTGGTGCAGGTGATACTGCCGCTGAAGAAGCAACTTACCTCGCTAAATTGTGTTCAAAAGTGCACATGTTGGTAAGAAGGGATGAATTCAGAGCTTCTAAAGCGATGCAACATCGCGTGTTCAATACCGCTAATATTGAGGTGCATTATCACACTGAAACAGTAGAAATACTAGGTGATACAGGAGTAGATGCAGTGAAAATTCGGAATATTGTTTCCGGTGAGGAAAATATAATTCCAATTGAGGGCTTTTTCGTAGCCATTGGCCACAAACCGAATACCGACATTTTTAAAGATTGGCTTGACATGGACGAACAAGGCTACCTCTTGCATGAAACCGACACAACAAAAACCAAAATATCCGGCGTTTTTGTGGCTGGTGATGCTGCAGATAAAGTTTATCGTCAAGCTGTAACTGCCGCTGGAACAGGCTGTATGGCTGCATTAGATGCTGAACGTTACCTCTCTGCAAATGGAATTCATTGATATTGCATGAAAATTGCGAACTTGAGGGGCATGAAGCCCCTCCTTTTTTTTAGCCTGATCATAGTCCTTTGCGCTGCAATTCCCCAAGAAAAGCGAGAATTCAGTAAAGAGGAATTACTCGGAAAAATCAAGCCATCCGAACATCCTGATTTCGAATTAATAGCAGCCGAATTCTGTACTAAAACGGATATGTATTTGCGAAAAGAGGCTTATTCTGCTTTTAAACGAATGTATTTTGAAGCCTCTAAATGCGGTATAGATTTAAAAATCATTTCTGCAACACGAAATTTTGATCATCAAAAAAGAATCTGGAATGATAAATGGTTGAAATTCAACAATGAAGAAAATAAAGACAAGCGCGCCTTGTACATATTGAGATACAGTTCCATGCCAGGCAGCTCACGGCACCACTGGGGAACAGACATCGATATTAATGCATTGAACGACAAATATTTTCAAAGTTCAACAGGAAAAAAAGAGTATGAATGGCTCTGCAATCATGCTGCGCAATATGGTTTCTATCAACCATATACTTCGAAAAAAAATGGCAGAAAAGGATATGAAGAAGAAAAGTGGCATTGGACGTATTTACCCCTTAGTGAATTGATGCTAGATCAGTATAATGCAAAACTGAAGTACGAAGACATCAGCGGATTCAATGGAAGCGAAACGGCCAAAAACCTTGCTGTATTTGAGCACTACGTGAATGGAGTGGAATTGCCAAAGTTGAAATCACCCGCTCAAAACTGATTTCAGCAGTTGTCATTTGGAAATTTTCTTAAAAAAAACCCTCCACGAGGAGGGTTTAATTTTCGATTTTCACTTGGGGTGGAAGACCGGGTTGGAACCGGCGACCT
>JBDNHP010000561.1:0-7718 GCA_041688765.1 Flavobacteriales bacterium | reverse complement strand
TTATTTCGACAATCTTCGATGATGTCAAATAAGCCATGAATACCACTGGAATCAACGCTATTGATGCTTTCTGCGTTGATGATCAATAGCTTTAGCGCATCGCCCTTTAGTGCTATATGTTCTTCGAGCTTATCTTTAAAAAATTGAGTATTGGCAAAATATAGACGGTCATCTAATCGGAATACAAGTATATCTGGTCTCAACTCAGCTTCTGTGAAGCGTTCTGTGTTCTTATAAAGTGTGGTGCCTGGTATTTTGCCCTGGATGGCAAAATGTGGACGTGTAGTTTGAAATATCATTAGTCCAAGTGACAAAATTACACCCAGAATAATTCCTTCTTCAATTCCGAAAGCCAGTGTACCGATGAATGTTGCGATGAGCATGGCAAAATCTCTTCTATCGCTTCGCCATAAATAAATTATTTCCTTGATGTCGATTAAACTACTAACAGCCACCATAATTATAGCGGCTAATACAGCATTTGGTAAGTAGTAAAAAAGGGGTGTAAGAAACAACAAAGTAAGAGCTATTAAAGTGGCACTTATGATAGAAGCCATACCCGTTTTTGCACCACTCTGATCATTAACCGCGGTTCTTGAAAAGCCTCCTGTAGTGGGGAAACTTCTGAAAAATGATCCAGCTATGTTTGCAAGTCCAAGTGCTACAAGTTCTTTGTTGGCGTTTACTTTATAGTTGCGATGGCGTTTTTCCATGGCTTTTGCAATGGCAATGGATTCCATAAATCCAACCAATGAGATGGTGAGAGCGGTTGGCCAAAGTTGGGAAATCCAATTAGAAGAAAATTGTGGCAAAGAAACAGGAGGTAAACCAGCCGGCACAGATTGTAAAATTTTAACCCCGATATTATCTAAACCGAATGCCCATACTACAGTGATACCAATACTCACAGCAACCAAAGCACCAGGAATAGCTTTCTTTATTTTCCTCAATATGAGAATCAGAATAATCGCAGAAATTCCGATAACTAAGCTTACCCAATGGATTTCAGAAAATTTTCTGGCAGATTCAATTAAAATTTCATGAATATAATTGCTGTTCGAAATTTGAATTCCCAATAGATGTTTGAGCTGGCTTGCTGCAATTATAATAGCGGCGGCTGAAGTGAATCCGCTTATAACGGGATGTGACATGAAATTAACCAGAAAACCCATTCTAAATAATCCGAGCAGAAACTGGAATAAGCCAACCATAAAGGCCAAAAGAATGGACATGGCAATAAAATCTTCAGAGCCAATTTCTGCTATTTTGCCAATCCCAGCAGCAACTAACAAGGCCACCATGGCTACCGGTCCCACTGCCAGTTGACGAGAAGTGCCCATTAAAGCATAAACTAGGAGAGGTATTATAGATGCATAAAGTCCGTAAATGGGAGGAAGTCCGGCTAACATAGCATAAGCCATACCCTGTGGAATCAGCATTACACCAACAGTGAGACCAGCATTTAAGTCACCAAAAAGATCAGATTTCTTATAAAATGGCAACCAATTAAGAAAAGGGAAGATATTCTTCATGAATTATGCTCAGTAGCAAAGGTAGGCGGCTCGGAGGAGAATTCAAGTAACATGAGTTACAATTGGGACTTGGAATTTCTTCGAGCCAATCAGACTATTTGATTTTGATTTGTAATCAAAAATTCAAAACCTCAATTTTATTTCTGGAAATTAAAATTTTGCCCTGACGTTCCAATTGTTTTAGCAGCCTGCTTACCACTACTCTTGAAGTATTTAATTCATCGGCAATTTGCTGATGCGTATTACTCAATAAGGTATCATTGGTTACTTTTACTTTGTCGATCAGATATTTCATTAATCGTTCATCCAAATTGAGAAAAGCAATACTGTCAATAGCTGATAGCATTTCTTCCAAGCGCAAATTATAGGATTGGAAAACGAAATTTCTCCAAGAACTGAATTCTTTGATCCATTCATCCATATATTGCATAGGAATCAAGATCAATTCAGCTTCTTCTTCAACTACAGCCTTGATTTCACTTTTTTTATTGCCCATGCAACAAGTAAGACTAAATGCACAGGTATCTCCACGTTCGAGGTAATACAGAAAAAGCTCGTGACCCTCTTTGTCTTCTCTAATAATTTTTATTGCGCCACGAAGTAGGAGGGGCATGGTTTTGATGTATTCGCCCATATCAATAAGAATATCATTGGGTTGGGCAATGCGATGCGAACCAACATTAGCGATTTTATCAAGAAGCTCATCCTCAAGTACTTGCCCGTAATTCTCTTGTAGAATACTTCTGATTTCCAGTTTATTAGTAGTGCCGGTTTGCATTTTAGTCAAGTTTTATGAGCTCAATTTTGCCTCTTCCAATTTTCAGTTGTCCTCGTTGCTCCAGCTTTTTCAATAAGCGACTTATCACTTCTCGGGACGAGTTTAATTCACAAGCAATATCCTGATGCGAAATGTTCAAAATGTTATTACCGAAAGCTTTTTTGGATTTTTTGAGATAACTCAGAAGGCGCTCGTCCATTTTGTGAAAAGCGATATCATCCACTGTTTTCAGGACTTCTTCAAATCGATAGCTATAGGTTTCCAGAACGAAATGATACCAAGATTTGTGATGAAGCATCCACTCATCCATAAATTTGATAGGGAATGAGATGAATTCGGAATCTTCTATAGCAATGGCTCTTATGCGTGATATTTTTTCTTTTCCTGAACAAACAAGCGAAATGGCGCAAGCCTCGCCAGGATAGAGAAAATAGAGAAACAACTCATTTCCTTCCTCATCTTCTCTCAGCACTTTAATTTTGCCATCAAAAAGCAAAGGCACCACTTTGATAAACTGTCCAATGTCCATTAGTGTGGCCCCTCCCGGAACCATTTTGAAATCGGCGTTTGCAGCAATATCAGCTTTTAATTCCTTAGAAAATTGAGGGAATTTTTCAGACAGTATTTCCTGTATTCTTTGTTGTTTAGGATCAATCATTACTTTAGTCCAATCTCCACCAAACGTTCGTTTAGGTATTCACCCGCACTGATTGGCTCATATTCGGCTTCTTTGCCCGGAGCAATGCACTCAGATAAACAATCCAAACGCATGTTTGATCTTGGATGAAGGAAGAAAGGTATGGAATATCTAGGATTATTCCATTTTTCGCGAGGTGGATTTACTACCCGGTGAGTAGTTGATTTCAGTTTGTTATTGGTAAGTCGCTGAAGCATATCGCCCACATTTACAACAATGTGATCCGGCAGCGCAGTTACAGCAACCCATTCATTTTTTTTGTTGAGAATTTCCAAGCCCTCTGCCGATGCACCAATCAAAAGGGTAATAAGATTGATGTCTTCATGTTGCCCGGCTCTCACAGCAGATTGTGGTTCAGATGTGATTGGAGGATAATGGATGGGTCTTAAAATGCTATTGCCGTTAAAAATTTTGTCATCGAAATAGAATTCATCTAGCTCCAGAAAAAGCGCAATAGCCCTGAGCATGTGTTTTCCAGTGAGTTCAAGCGCTTTGTAAGCCTCCATTCCAACAGTATTGAAAGAAGGCTGTTCTTCAACCAGTCTATTTTCAGGATATACTTTCAGAACAGGATCGTTACCGGAAGAATCTTGTCCAAAATGCCAAAATTCTTTCAAATCCCCAGCATTACTGTCTTTGGCATGCTCCCGTCCAAAAGAGGTATAACCTCTCTGACCGGCATTCTTCTTGTCCTCGTATTTCTTCTTGATGTTTTCAGGTAATTCATAAAAACGCTGTACCTCATCATAAAGCTTCTCAACTAATTCTTCGCTGAGTAGATGATTTCTAACAGCTACAAATCCTATATCACTATAGGCTTTCCCGAGTGTTTCAACAAATTTTGTTTTGCGAAGAGCATCACTGGAAAGAAAATCGGACAGATCAACATTAGGAATACCTTGCATATCAAAGGGGTTCATGCTTTGCTAATTTGACGCAAAATTGGGAAATCTATTGAATTTTAGATGTTTTTGGGTAGAAAATAATTGAGTTTGAGAATAAATGCTGATTTTTAAAGGGCTAAAGATTGATGAATTTTGATTATTTCACCTAATCGCAAGGTTTTGTAAATCGCTATTTCAAAGAAATGATGATTAACGGTTTACTTCGCTTTGCTTGATTAATAGTGTTCTTGTGAGATTCTAGGCTACAAAGTTCCATGTTGCTAACGCTTTATCGTTTAACTCCTCTGTCAATAGCAGATTCAAAACGTATAAAGCAAAGCGGACTGATTAATGGTAGTCTTTTGATCTCAGATCAAGTATAAACTGCAAACAATATTCCCCAAAACCAAATGATCTATTATACAGTTTGCCTTATCTGTAAGGCATTTGAGAATTAAACCGTTAATGGTGGTTTTGTGCTCCTGAGAATTTAACTCGATCAAAAATTCAAATCAGAATACCTCAGCCGAAATTACAATTTAGCCTTGTGCCAAATTGTCTGAACAAACTGACTTTTATTTCCACAAGCATCTTCTGCCGTCCAAACCCTGTTAATTCTTTCGCTAAGTACTTGATCTTCATATTTCAATGAAACATCCTGTTTTCCAGCGTCACTAACACCTGGAGTCAATAAGGGTATTTCTCCCTCAGCGCCAATTTGAATTTCGGCTGTTGTATTCACAAAAACCGGCGCCGAAGTATCAGTAAGATGAATAAATTGAGTGCTGCTTGCAAAATTCCCACAAGAATCTGAAGCTCTATACTCTCTGACTAAAACGCCAGCACACCCCCCTGAAAACACCTTCTCGTCCAATTCAATATTTACTTCACCACAGTTACTGTTAGCCTTTGGAGCCAATATATTACTGATTTCTTCTACGTTAGCTTTAATCTCGATAGGGTGAGGAGCAAAAGTAATTTGAGCATTCACATTGCTTATGATAAGCAACATAAAAGTCGTGGTCATCGTTAGGATTTTCATAGTCTTGATTAGTTTCATTAAAGTGCTCAATAATCAATCCAAAAATGAAATTGGATAGTTTTAATTACACATTACAAATTACTTGACTTCCCAAAGATTAATCATTCTGTCATCACCTGAACTGATAAGGTATCCAGTAGATTCACACCAAAGCAAACAATTTACAGAATTTTGATGTGCCATATAGCTCTTTCGATCGAGTCTCAGGGGCATGTCAAAAGAACGTGCATCCCAAATTTTTACTGTCTTATCTCTGCTTGCTGTTGCACACCAGCGGCCATTTGGACTGAAAGCAATGTCGTAAATATTAAAATTGTGGGCAGCAATTTCCCTTATCATTGAAAAATCTTTTTCAGCATCCCAGAATCTTAAGTGAGCATCTTTTCCTCCGCTCAATAGCACATTTTCAGAAGGATGCCAAGCAATAGAACTTGCGCCACCCTCATGGGCAAAAAACGTATGAAGCTCATTAAAGAATTCAGTGTCAAATATTCGAATCATGCCCTCTCCATCGGCAATGGCCATGAGTGATTCATCAAGATTCAAGGCAATTTTCCTGACTTTTTTAGTGCTCAATGGAATTTGAAGCATCAATTTGTAATCGGAGTTTCTTAGGATACAAACGCTGCCTTCAGCGCCTGCACTAACTATTAAGCCTTTGCTTTGAATATTCCGAATACAAAAAACTCCATTATGATGAAGTATAAGATGACGTATTTCCTTTTTAGCTTCAAGGTCTAAAACATGCATTCCCCCCGCTGAATCACCAATGAGTATTGTTTTTTGAGCTTGCAAAAAGCATAAGGAATACACACTATGTTCTAATTTAACCGAAAACTTCTCAGGTGCTAGAGTTTCATGATTCCATTCTGCCACAAAATGATCTCCGGAACCACTGAAAAAACTTTGATTAGTCTGTCCTTTCTCTAAACAGTACACTGCGGAGGAATGTCCACTAAATTGAAATATTTTTTTTACTTCAAGGCTCATATTCGGAGAGCAAATTACTTGAAAATATCGAGAGGAGTTGGATTCACTTTGATGAGCCATGGACCGTCGAGATCAGCCCAATCTGCCAATGGACTCAAAGCCTCTGCCGCATTGCACGCAACAGTTGATTCACTCATGCATCCCATTAATACTAAAAGGTTCTGGCTTCTGGCCATATTGATCATCTCAAAGGCTGCTGCTATTCCGCCGCATTTCTGAAGTTTAATGTTTATGCCGTCAAAAGATTCCGCTAATCCGGAAATATCTTCAATTGTTTGACAGGCTTCGTCTGCGATAACTGGGATTTGCAACACAGATTTGAGCTCTGCACTCAAAATCCGATCAGACTTAGAAAATGGTTGTTCGATTAGAATGCAGCCTGAATCTTGCAATTGTTGGGAGAATTTTTTTGCATGATCAATATTTGTCCAAGATTGATTGGCATCAATGGCAAATGGTAAATCGCTCATTGATTTAAATTCTTTTATAATCTCCTCATCTCTTTTTCCGTTCAGTTTGATCTTAAACAAGGCAAATCCACACGAGAGGGCATAGTCGATGTTTTCTTGCATATCGTATTTGGAGCCGATTCCAAGTGTGAAAGTGCGAGGACATAAAACAGGAGTTTCGATAAGGAGTAAAGATGAAATCGACTTTTGTTCCATTTTGCTTTTCAAATCCCATAATGCCATGTTCAGGGCAGCTTTAGCAGGGTAATTACCAATGAATTTTTGGTTTATCTCAGAGCTAAATCCAAAGAGATTGTAAGGCAATTGCAGATTTTGAAAATATTCTTGTTTAAAGAAATTTAGAGTGCTTTCTACATTATCAGGCAAATATGGAGGTAGACTGGCTTCACCAAATCCAATAAAATCATTCCATTTTAATTTTAAGAAAACGACATCTGTGCCGGTTCTTGCACCATGAGCGATTTTAAACGGCTTTCGAAATTGATGAAAGTGTGGTTTACAGCTTACTTCTAGCAATGACATGCGTTGAGATCGTCCGGCAAATGTAAGATATTCGTATGCTCTTGCGACTAATAAACTTAAGTTGTGATGATGAAATTGAGCTATATACTTTCAATAATTAGCATAAATACAGCATATTATTATCATTTGTTTTTCATTTCAATCACCCAAGCTCCTCTTATTTCTTGGGATTTATAACCGGTTGCTTTGTCTTTTGGATAGCGATTTTTAATAGTACTTAGTGTCGCGTAATTAATATCTGTATCAATATTTCCATGACATTTTAAACACATATCTTCTGTAATTATAGGATATAAACAAACAACTGTTTCACTCAAATCTATTCGCTTGGCTTGAGGTTTATTTCCATTTAACAATTCTTCTCTGCAATATTGAATATATGCATTTTGAACAGAATCAGCAGCATTTGATAAATTTCTATTTTTATCGGAAACTCTTTTGATTTTAGCATCCAGAGCAAGAGCCATGCTATCAGTTATGACCAGAGCTCTTGTTGAACAAAAATCTACAGCATGTTCTGTACCTTTGGTATTAATTGCATTGAGAAGATTTTTGCCCAGTACCCCCTTCGTTTTCATGGCTAATTGCAATCCCATTTCTTCGTAAGATAATGTATCAGCATTGTTTGCATACCGTATTTTTTCGTCTTGATAATTTTGGCTAAACCAATTTGAATTCTCAATGCTTGAATTGTAGAGATAATAGGCCATATCAGAATACTGAGACTCCTTAAAATTCATTCCGGGCATTAAACCATATTTTTCAATATTATCAGGCATAACTGAATTTTCAATGCTTGGTTT
>JBDNHP010000560.1:0-9120 GCA_041688765.1 Flavobacteriales bacterium | reverse complement strand
TTCCTAATATCCTTTAGCAAAATCAATTGCTATATTTCGTAGTTTATTATACAATTACCCCTTTTTATACCCTACCTAATTGCTAACATCAAACTCAAATTTAATGGAAGTTAGGCCAGCCATGTATCCAAAAGCTCCGGAAACATTGGAGTTCAAGAGCGGAAGTAGCCCGTTATTTTCCGGATAAAAATAGCTCGAATATTCCTCTGATACGGCGTAAATCGTTAATCTATGCGGTCCATAATCAGAAAAATAATTTGCGTAAAGGGGAATTCCTAACTCGGGAATAGGAAAAGCAAAATTCTCATAAAACAGTCCTGATGGGCCATCAAAGGGAATTGGATCAGGGTTTATTCCAAGAAACTCCAATTTTAACACGAATAAATAATCCCCGGGATTCTCCCAAGAAATTAGGGCTAAAATTTCATCAGGAAGATTGGGATTTGGGCTAATGAGATTCCCCGGGCTATCAATGGCATCAAATGCCGGTGGCGTTTCTACTTGGGCAGTAATTTCAGCACTTTCTCCACTAAGCTTCAATCTATAAAGGGCTTCTGCAAAAACAGTAATCTCCGATTCATCAGCCCTAAACATATTATCTCCTATATAATCGAGTTCAAAAGTCCCGTCAGGTCCCTGAATACTCACATCAAACATTTCAATATCATACAATTCTGCAGATTCATTTAATGGGATAATTCTGAGTTGAGCTTTATTTTCTCCGCTCACTACTATGCTTTCAACACCAAATCGCTCATTTAATTGTTCTTCCGGACTTTCTGTTTCAGTGCATGAAGCCAAAAACAGCAGCGGAAAAAATAAGCAAGTATATCGCAATCTTATTCCCATGTGATCCTAAAATTTATACCTGGAATTATTCCAACAAAAGGAATGTCACGTTGATTTACGGAAGGATTTAATGTTGAATTATCTATGCTAAAAACCCGATTTTTAACGTTCATCTCATTGAATATATTGTAAACTGAAATTCCTGCTGAACAATTGGCCTTTTGCCATTTGAAGGACTTTCCTAAACCGAAATCAAATCTTTTGTAATTAGGCAGTTTACCAGAATAGGCGACTCCATATTGTGCGTAGCTTATTTGCGTTCCATTTATAAGTTCCGCATCAAATAGGCCAATCAGAGGAGTGTAACGTCGGCCAGAACCTAACACAGCATTAAGATTTAGATTCCATCCTTTGTGCTGATACTGGCTAAACCATTTTACCAAATGTCTTTGATCGGTGGGGGCGTTAAACCATTCTCCAAATGCTAATTGCTCGCTTCGAAGTGTACTCTGAGCAAGGCTATAACTGAGCCAATTTGACCAGTTTCTGTATCGGTGGCTAATTGATAAGTCGAATCCAATAGATCGGCCTTTTGCAAGGTAATAGGGATCAGCACCTTCATCGCCTAAAGTATTACTGAGATCAAGCGGATCAAGCAATTCGCCTTCCGAATCGCGGACGTAGCCTTCCAATTCCCAATGAAAATTTTCAACATCGCCGAAAATACCCAATAATAAATGTCGGGAATTCAATACCGGAACAGATTTTCCATTGGAAATTCGCCATAAATCTGCGGTATTGAGATAAAGGTCCTGAGAACGAATTTGCCGGATGGTTTGACTGTGCCAGCCAGTTGCCAGCTTCAATCCCAAAAGATTTTTGATTTTCCAGGTGAATGCAAGTCGGGGTTCTGCTCTAAAATCCCTTGCCAAATCAAAATAGGTAGCACGTATTCCCCCTAAAACTTCAACATTCTTTCTCAAAGGAAATCGATCTTCAATAAAAATTGCAATACCATTTCCGCGCTGGGCTACACGCGCAGTGTCAAGCTCAGATGGGGATACAGAGCGATAATCTATACTTCTGGAGTAATACCAAATTCCGGCTTTCACATTATGAGCTACGGTTTGAAAATGATGCTCAGCTCTCAATGTAAAATCTAACAATTCACCAGTTTGCTGTGAAATGAGGGTGTCTGAGGAATTCAGAACCAGATTATTTATTACATCTTTCTGATCAAAAGCGCTAGAGTAAGATGAATAAGAGGCAAGAAAAGAAGATGCGGATTTTGGCGACCATTGTCTGTCCCAGTGCATGCTGCCACCTGTGTTGCCCCAACTGGAGCCATCATTTAGCTGCAAACTCCTAAGACTTTCAGGGATTTCGAGTAAATAAGAGGCTTTCAGATTGTCTTCCGATCTGAAAAAACTCAGTTTAAGCTGATCTTTTGAACTCAGGTCCCAAGTAATTCTTGAATTGATATCAAAAAAGTAAAAATCGGGTTCTGCACTCTGACTGAAAGCATCGGCAAGATCCTGTGATCCTGCTCCTGTAGAAGATGCAAAGACATTGTTGTACAGCGACTTGTAGGTAGGTCCGGGCAAAAAATCTGTAAACGATCTTCTACCAGCAATTACAAAAGAACCGCTGCGATCCGGAAATGGCGCTGTTAAGCTAAAATCGGCACAAAGCAAATCGACACCAGCAGTAGTTTTGGCAAAATACCGATTGCCTTCTTTTCCGGTAATTTGAATTAAAGCTGAATTTGCATCACCCATGGCTGCTGAAAATCCTCCGCGACTGGTTTTTACGTGTTGTATAGCCTCTGCATTAAAAGCACTCAGGACGCCAAAAAAGTGGTCGGTATGATACACCGGAATTCCATCAAAATAAATTCTGGCCTGATCAGGAGAAGCACCTCTGACTTCAAATCCGGCAAAGGATTCATTGGCAGCATTTAGTCCGGGAATGAGCAATAATGGTCTGAGCGCATCACGAACGCCTGCGCCCTGAACATCCAAAATCAACTTATGATTGAAAGAATAGGCCGAGGTAAGCGCTTCGTAATTTCCTATTCCCTGATCATTTGAAACAATTTCGGCCACGGGTAAATTCTCAGGATCCGGAACAAGAAGTATCAGTATTTCATCTCGTTTCTCACTTCTGGGGAGATACTTGAGCGGTTTATAGCCAATGAATTGCGCCAACAAAACCAAAGAATCGGAAGGCACATTTTCAAAATAAAAATGCCCATTTGCATCAGCTAATACAGCTAAATCTGTCCCCACAATTATGATGGAAGAAAAAGGCAATGGCTCACCCGAATATGCATCTGCTACTCTTCCTGCATAAGTGCCATCAAATAAAATGGCTTCTTCAGGCAACTGATATATGGCAATTGCTTCACCTAAAAGTTTGTAAGAATAGCCAGTTCCGTTAAGCATTTGATAGAGAACCGTTGACAAGCGGGCATTGGGTAGATTAAAATTAACTAGATGATCCGAAAGCACCTTTCCTTCCATTGCAAAGCTCAAACCTGTCTTCCTATGTAATTCACGAATAGCCTGATTGAATGGTTTTTGTGTAAAACGAACTTCCACAACTATAGTATCCACCTGCGCAACTGCTTGGCTGGCAATAAAAAAGAAAGCTATGAGCGTGATAAAAGTTTTCAATCGCTGATCTGGTTCAAAGATCAACGTTAAGTTTTTCTCGTATGATCTGCAAGGCTTTACTCATTCGTTTCTCAACAGCTTTAACGCTAATGCTTAGCCTGTCTGCAATTTCCTTATACTTTAAATCTTCAATTCTATTCATCAAGAAAACCTGTCTGCTGCCTTCTGGTAAAGATCCAAGTACATTCATGAGTTTTGCCTCATACTCTTTCTTTATCATCACAGCTTCGGGCGATTCACCGCCGCGATTATCATTAAACTCATTTACAAAACGATATTGAAGTTGCTGCCTTTTTAAATGGTTTATGGCCAAATTTCCTGCAATGGTATAAGTGTAAGATTTGAGCGTTTTTTTGTCAATTCTAGACCTATTTTCCCATATTTTTACAAAGGTGTCTTGTGCCAGATCTTCTGCCACATCTGCATCTGAAACTTTGTAATACAAGAAGTTACGGATTGAAGGAAAAAGCTCCTCAAATAAATTCCGAAATTCAGCTTGACTGAGTTCCTGATAATGCGGCGAAGAGCTATCGAGATCCAAAAGATAAAATTTTTAACATGTTTAATGCGAAGATTCAAAAAATTCGTCTCAAATTCACCCCAAAGTTCTGAACATGTCAAATAAAAAAAGAGGCTTCCCCAACAATCCTGTGCTCCATAACCCGCTTAAAGCTCAGTTTTTGATGTTGTTAATTTCATTTATCCTGTCAACAAGTGCTTCTGTGAATGCACAAGATCAGTTTTTGGGATTTTGGAATGGCAACGCAGATTTTAGTGGTATGCCTTTGAGAGCAGAATTTGAAATTATTTCTCTAACTGATAAGAATAATCACGGCATATTCCGGAGTCCTGATCAAGGTGATGGCTCTATTCCAATTGAAAATGTGACTGTGAGCGGCGAAAAAATCAGGATTGATTTGCCAAGTATAGAATTATATTTCGAAGGAAACCTGGAAATCGATGCTAATGTGATCCATGGAAATATTTATCAAAGAGGATCTGCCCACCCTTGTACATTGCAAAGAGAGAAAATTGAAAAGTCTGTAAATCGACCACAGGAACCCCTACCTCCTTTTAGTTATTACACTGAAGATGTTGTTTTCGAAAACAAAGCTGCCGGAATAAAACTCGTAGGCACTCTTTGTTTGCCTAATGGGGATGGGGAATTTCCAATAGCCATTCTGATTAGCGGTTCAGGACCACAGGACAGAAACGAAGAAATTCTAGGTCACAAACCCTTTTTAGTTCTTGCTGATCATTTGGCTAAAAATGGAATTGGAAGCCTGAGGTTTGATGATCGAGGGGTAGCTGAAAGTGAGGGTGATTTTAGCATAGCCACCAGCGCAGATTTTGCCAGCGACGTTAACGCTGCAATAGAATACCTTAAAATGCGCAAAAACAGCGGCCCAATTGGATTGATAGGGCACAGTGAGGGTGGATTAATTGCTGCCATTGTGGCTGCTTCAAATGAACAAGTTGCTTTTCTGATTTCTTTGGCAGGAACGGGGGTAAAAGGCGATAAAATTCTTCACAAACAAAGCATAGATATTGCTCTTAGTGAAGGTTTGAACGTCAAAACGGCTGAAACTCAGGCAAATCAATCCGCAGAGTTACTGAGCATCATTCAAAATGAGGCGGACTCAGCATTGGCTTCTGTTTTAGCTTCTAAAAAATTTGATGATTTGTTTTCAGAATACCGCGCTATGATTCCTGATTATGAAGCTTTCAAAACAGAGCAGATTAAAAGTATGAATAACCGCTGGATGCGTTACTTTCTTCAAGTGAATCCGGTAGACTACTGGCGAAAAGTGACTTGTCCGGTATTGGCTATAAATGGAACTAAAGATACCCAAGTAAATTATGAAGAAAACCTCAACGCAATTGAACAATCATTGATGGTGTCCATGAATGAAGATTTTAGTATCACAAGTCTAAGAAATCATAATCACCTTTTTCAGAGAACGGAATCCGGCAGGCCTTCGGAGTATGGCTCAATAGAAGAAACCATGTCTGAGATAAGTCTGGAGCTCATTTCTGAATGGTTGAGGGCCCGCTTTGTGAAGTTTTGAACTTGAATTCGCTAAATTCGCATTCCAATTATAGAAAAATGAGTTCCACGAGGAAAATTCTGGTTATAGGCGCCGGCGGACAAATAGGAACCGAGCTGGTTCCTGCATTGAGAAAGTTATTTGGTGCAGAGAACGTAATTGCTTCTGATTTGAAAGACGAAGTTCCTGAAGCACTTCAAGATGGGCCCTATGAAAAGCATAACATTATGGATGCTGAAGGTCTAAGCAGAATTGTAGAAAAGTACAGTGTGGATACCATTTATCTTATGGCGGCTCTTTTATCTGCAAGTGGCGAACAGCGCCCGAAAGAAGCCTGGGATCTCAACATGCAAGGCTTATTTAATGTATTAGAACTGGCCAAAGAAAAAACGATAAAAGTGTTTTGGCCAAGTTCAATTGCAGTATTTGGACCCACTACTCCAAGGCAAAATACTCCGCAACTCGCCGTTTGTGAGCCTGGTACAGTTTATGGGATTTCAAAATCGGCTGGTGAGCGTTGGTGCGAATATTATCATAAACGTTGGGGAGTAGATGTAAGAAGTTTACGTTATCCCGGTTTAATAGGGCACCGTTCTGCTCCAGGAGGAGGTACCACCGATTACGCCGTCCATATTTTCTATGAAGCTATTAAAAGTGGTCATTACACCTGTTTTTTGGAGGAAAATACTCGCCTTCCAATGATGTACATGGACGACGCGATTAAAGCTACCATAAACATCACGGAAGCCCCTGCTCACATGATTCCATACCGAGGAGGATACAACCTCGCGGGATTCAGCTTCACACCTAAAGAACTTGCCGATTTAATTCGCAAAAACCTTCCGGATTTTAGCATTGACTATGCTCCGGATTTCAGACAAGCTGTAGCAGCTTCATGGCCGGAAAGTATTGATGATAGTGTTGCTCGCAAAGACTGGAATTGGTCGCCCGATTGGACACTTGACGCAATGGTGGAGGAAATGATGGAAGAGAGTTCAAAAAAAACTGGAAATAGCGCAACCATTTCCTGAGTGCAGCCGTAAAATGAGGCATAAAAAGCCTCAAGATGTCCTACTCACCAAATCTTCGAACAAGTCTCTTTTCGGTGTTGATCCTAATGATCTTCACTTCAGTTACGTCGTTTGCCAATAACGTAAAAGAGCTCAATCGCCGCGATGAATCCGGTCGTAAGCAAGGTTATTGGGTAATTAAAGGATTCATGAGCAATGAAGCCGATTTCAGCCCAAACGCCATTGTAGAAGAAGGTAGCTATACCGATGATCGCAAAGAAGGCATTTGGAAACGATATTTCTACAACGGCAATATGCGTTCTGAAATCACATATAACGCTGATCGCCCCAACGGCTCGTACACGGTATATTATGAAAATGGGCAGGTAGAAGAGCGCGGAAATTGGGCCAGAAACAAGAATACGGGCGAATTCAGAAGATTTCATAACAATGGTAAACCCCAACAGGTCTTTTATTTTACCGATAAAGGCCTCAGAAACGGGATGCAGCGCTATTACCATGAAAATGGGCAATTAGCTCTGGAAGTGAGCATTTTAGAAGGAAAAGAAGAGGGCAGAATGCGCAGGTGGGATGAAAAAGGGAAACTCGTTGAAGAGAAAGACATGAAAGGTGGCTTACTAGAGCCAGGCTCTTTAAAGCGCTATGATTTGCCTAGTGCAGCAACTAAGCCAATAGCAACTAACGTTGAGCCTAAAAACACTGCTCCAGCAACCGATAAAACGAATGAAGCAGAGAAATTCAAGCCTAACGGATACAATGTATTGTATGACTCTAGTCAACAAATTAGCCAAGTTGGTGAATTCAAAAATGGCAGATTGTGGAATGGTAAATGGAACCGCTACAATTCAGATGGAATTCTAATCAGAACTGAGATTTATAAAAGTGGAAGGTACGTAGGGAATGGTGTGTTAGAGACAGATGAATAAGCTGTCTTGAACTGTAAAGAGATCGCCGGCTATGAAAATGGCCGGCGGTCTTTTTATATATAATTGGGCTAGTTCAAAAATCTGTTTATCTAATCAAATATCATTGTGGATTATCTGATATAATATCAACGCTAATTGTTTTCTTTGCATTATGGACAGTAAGTTGCAAATTTATAATAGTCTCAGCCGGACTAAAGAAGTATTCCAACCAATAAACTCACCTTTTGTGGGGATGTATGTTTGCGGACCGACCGTCTACAGCGATGTGCATTTAGGTAATGTCCGCACTTTTTTAACTTTCGATATTGTTTTCAGATATCTTAAATTTCTAGGATACAAAGTCCGCTATGTCCGAAACATCACAGATGTTGGACACCTTACAGATGACGCGGATTCCGGTGAAGATAAAATAGGCAAAAAGGCTAAACTCGAGAATCTGGAACCAATGGAAGTAGTGCAACGCTATACCAATGGTTTTCACGATGTGATGAATATTTTTAATATCCTTCCTCCTTCTATCGAACCAACAGCTACAGGACATATTATTGAGCAAATTGAAATGATTCAGGAAATTATTAAACGAGGTTATGGCTATGAAGCTAATGGCTCCGTTTACTTTGATGTTCCGAAATTCAATGAAAGTCATAATTACGGTAAATTAAGTGGCCGGAAAATCGACGAACTTATCAGTAATACCCGCGATTTGGAAGGCCAAGAAGAAAAGCGAAGTCCGCTTGATTTTGCCTTGTGGAAAGCCGCTAATACAACTCATTTAATGAAATGGAGTTCTCCTTGGGGAGTTGGGTTTCCGGGTTGGCATTTGGAATGCTCTGCCATGAGCACTAAATACCTCGGCACTACTTTCGATATTCATGGAGGTGGTATGGATTTGAAGTTTCCACATCACGAATGTGAAATAGCCCAAAATGTTGGGGCAACCGGCAGTGAACCTGTGCACTACTGGATTCACGGAAATATGCTAACGGTGAATGGCCGAAAAATGGCAAAATCAGAAGGCAATGGATTTACACCGGAAGAATTAATTACAGGGAATCATCAATTGCTTGAACGCGGATATAGCCCAATGACGGTGCGCTTTTTCATGATGCAATGTCATTATGCCAGCACGCTTGACTTTAGCAATGAAGCGCTGCAAGCTTCTGAAAAAGGATTGCGCAGGTTACTCAATGCGATAGAAACCTTGGGCGGTTTGAAAGGATCTGATCAATCCGAATATGACGTTGAGGCATTAAAAAAGCGCTGTGAGGATGCCATGAATGATGATTTTAATACTCCTATTTTGATTTCTGAATTATTTGAGGCTGTTAAAGTGATCAATCAAGCAAAAGACGGCAGCACAAAATTGAGTAATTCAGATATAGAAAACCTGCAACATTTGTTTAGCAATTACGTTTTTGAAGTGCTCGGAATGCGTGTTGAAGAAGAGTCAGTGCATGATTTGAGTGATGGACTTATGCAATTGATTATCAGCCTGAGAGCTGATGCCAAAACCAGAAAAGATTTCGGAACTGCCGACAAAATAAGAGATGGCCTTACTGGTCTAAATGTGACGCTAAAAGATTCAAAAGAAGGTACAAGCTGGGAATATGAAAACTAAAAAATTACTGTTAGTATTTTGCGGAGCAGCGGC
>JBDNHP010000559.1:0-7845 GCA_041688765.1 Flavobacteriales bacterium | reverse complement strand
TTTTGCATCAACCATTCCCAGCGTTTAAAAGGCTTCCATCCACATCCCGGTGTAATTTCTTTGTTCAGCCAATCAGCTTCAAATTGCTGTTGAATTTCAAAAAAGTTTGTTTCGGGATTTTTCATTTCTACACTCCAGTCTGGGGTAATGACTTGTGCAGCAGTACTAAGGGACAGGAGCAGAATTCCTGCTATTAGGAAATTAAACTTCATGATATGATTCAGGTTTGAATGCTAAAAATACGGCTTGTTTTCTAAACACTTATAACAGGAAAGCTCATTCTTAGTTCAGCATTGGAATGCTTAAAAACAAAAACCGGCTCTTTTAGGACCCGGTCTTGAGTAAGCTGTGATTAATAATAAGAAGGAAATTAGATTCCGTTAATACAAGAATCGGATTCCGAAAGCGAAGGTAAGAATTTGAAATAAATAAAGCAAATTTCTGTTGTGGCTATGATATAATTTCCCATCGATCATACGATTTTGCCATTGGTCAAAATAAAAACAATTATTGGCAATCTTTATTTAATTTCGGGCATACACTTGATTCAGCTACATTATTATGATCATCAGAACTGCAACAATTATGGCGATAACACTCGGTGTTTTCGCTATGCCAATAGAAATTTCGGCTCAGTCAAAAAAGAAAAAGAAAGACAAAACCGAAGAACAGGCAGCTAAACCGGAATCCGAAAAGCAATACGATGACATCATTAAAAAGTGCAAGCTTTCGGAAGGACTATTCAATATTTACCGCGATACAGTGAGTGGTAAATCGTATCTCGAAGTAAAAGAAGATCAACTCGGAAAAGAGTTCATTTATTTCAGTTTGATCTCAAATGGAGTAGTTGAAAGTGGCTTTTTTAGAGGAAGTTATAGGGGTTCTAAAATCATCAGTTTTACCAAGCATTTCGAGAAAATCGAAATCAATAGCGTGAATACTACTTACTATTTTGATGAGAATAATGCCTTGAGCAAAGCTGCTAATGCAAATATTGATCATCCGCTTTTGAGTAGTTTGAAAATTGAAGGTAGAAAAGAAGGGAAAATACTGATTGATGGTGATGGAGTATTCCTTTCTGAAGATTTCCAAATGATCAAACCGCCTTCTGATCCTCGCGGTCCAGGAAGTTTGTTGGGAAGTTTGAGCAAGGATAAAACCAAATTGCTTGAAGTAAAAAACTATCCAATGAATACGGATGTCAGGGTTTCTTATGTGTACGACAACAAAAATCCATCAAGAGGTGGATCACCAGCAATGCCTGATCCAAGAGTTGTTACTGTAGAATATCAGCATAGTTTAATTGAAGTTCCAAATAATGATTTTGTACCGAGGAATGACGATCCAAGAGTAGGATATTTCATGACCGATGTAAATGACATGACCTCTTTCAGTCCGACTCCCTATCGCGACATGATACATCGTTGGCATTTGGTGAAGAAAAACCCTTCTGCAGCCATGTCAGAGCCGGTTGAGCCTATTACATGGTGGATTGAAAATTCTACTCCCATGGAACTTCGTCCAATAATAAAAGAAGGCGTTGAAAGATGGAATATCGCTTTCGAAAAGGCTGGATTTATTAATGCCGTGGTGGTTAATGAACAACCCGATGATGCAGATTGGGATGCTGGTGATATACGTTATAATGTTTTGCGCTGGACTTCATCTCCTCAGCCTCCTTTTGGCGGTTATGGACCAAGTTTTGTTAACCCAAGAACTGGTCAGATTCTCGGTGCTGATATTATGCTAGAATTTAGTTCTATTACCAACAGACTCATTAGAGCAGAACTCTTTGGAAGTGCCGCATTAATTAGTGATGCCGATTTCGAAGAAATGGAATTAGCAGGCGATCATTCTACTTGCGAACATACCGCAATGCTTCAGCGAAATCTGATGATGGGAATGCACACCTTGAGAGCGTGGAATATGGATAAAGCATCGCAAGAAACCATTATCAAACAATTTCTGCAAAGACTCGTACTTCATGAAGTAGGCCATACTCTTGGACTCATGCATAATATGCGTGCCAGTTCGGTGCACAGTCCAGAGCAACTCAAACAAAAATCGGTAGTTGAAAAACTTGGTCTTTGCAATTCAGTAATGGAATATCCTGCAATTCACTTACCTGATGAAAGCATGGATCATGAAACCTATTTCGATGCATGGCCAAGAAGTTATGATATGTGGGCGATAGAATTTGGCTATACTCCTTCCCTTCCTGATATGAGCTCTGAGAATAAACGGATGGAGCAATTGTTAAATAAATCGACTGATCCTATGCTAGTTTTCGGTAATGACGCTGATGATATGCGATCTTCAGGTAGAGGTATTGATCCTGACATTAATATTTATGACCTGTCTAATGATCCTGTAGCTTATGGTATAGAACGCATGGAAAAAGTACGTGCTACTTTGCCAAAAATCAAATCGGCCTACAGTGTAAATGGTTATAGCTATCACGAACTTCGAAATGCCTTTTTGGTGCTTACGGGAGAATACGGAATACAGGCTAGAATTATGACCCGACAAATTGCAGGAGTTCATATTGATCGGTCATTTGCCGGTCAAACTAGCACTAGCAAACCATTTACTCCTGTGGAGGAAGCTAAGCAAAAAGCGGCAATGAAAGCACTGGAGAAATATGTGTTTGCACCTGATGCATTTGATGTGCCTACTGACATTTTGAATTATTTGCAAATGCAACGAAGAGGGTTTGAGCATTTTGGCAGCGGCGAAGATCCAAAAATCCATGACCGCGTTACAACTATTCAAAACGAATGTTTGAATCACTTGTTACATCCGGCAGTTTTGAAAAGAATTACCGATTCACAGTTGTATGGAAACACCTATGATCTGGCTGAATACATGACGGATCTAAGCAATGCTATTTTCAGTGCTGATCTAAAATCAAAAGTGAATACTTATCGTCAGAACTTACAGATTGATTACACTAAGCGATTAACAACTGTATTTGCTCCAAAATCGGAATATGATAATATTAGTCAATCAATGGCATTATTTGAATTAAATAGAATTAAGTCGATGATGAAAGCAGGTGTAAGCACTGATACCCTTACTAAGGCTCATCGTGAGTATGTTGTAAGTATTGTGGATAATGCAATGGAAAAGCATTAAATAAAGAATATTTAAAAATATTAAGCCCTGTGTTCAGATATTAAACATGGGGCTTTTTTTTTGACTTTTACAACATCACAAAGCGCGCAAATCAGCAGACAAGTCCACTGAATATTTTAGATTTCCATGCTGATAATTACTGGTATTCTTTTGCATTTTTCCGACCGCAATACGCTCAATTTTTGCCAAAATCCTAATTTATCAAAAAACCATAACCCTAAAGCGCGGCTCCCTGAGCTTGTCGAATGGAATTCTGCCAAATACTCCAATTATCCCCTTACATGCTTTACTTTTGATGCTTATGGATAAGTCAAAAGAAATCATTCAAGTTTTGAGGGCAAGCATTGGTAAGTACCGATCTAGTTCCGCTCCATTCAGAATTGATTGTTTAAACAGACTTGAAAAGTGCATTATCTCACGTAAAGATGAAATTGTAGCGGCATTGAAAAGCGATTTTCAAAAGCCTGAATTGGAAACTCTTTACACGGATATTTATGTGGTGCTGAATGAGATTCGATATGCCAAAAGAAATCTTAAAAAATGGATGCGGCCAAATCGAGCTCCTTTTAGGATTGCTACTATAGGATCTCAATTTTACAGCTATCCAGAATCCAAAGGACTAGTTCTCATCATTTCTCCTTGGAACTACCCTTTTAATTTGAGTTTGATTCCGCTAGTTAATGTTATTGCTGCTGGAAATACTGCCATTTTGAAGCCCAGCGAATTTAGCGCTGCTTCTGCAAAATTGATCAAAAGTATAGTAGAGGACGTTTTTGCTTCTGATCATGTTGCTGTGGTGAATGGAGGTGCTGATGTAGGCCAAACACTTCTTAAAGAACAATACAACCATATCATTTTTACTGGGAGTCAAGGTGTTGCTCGCATTGTAATGGAAAAAGCTTCACTCTTTTGCACTCCTGTTACTCTTGAATTAGGGGGTAAAAACCCACTGATTATTGCCGAAGATGCTAATCTTAAAATGACCGCAGAGCGTGTTGTTTGGGGCAAATGGATGAACGCAGGTCAAACTTGTTTGGGTGTTGATTACGCCATGGTACATGAAAATGTGGCAGAGGAATTTCAATCTGAATTGCTAAAAGCCATGGAATCTAGCTTTACCGAACTCTATCCAAAATCTAAAAACGAAGATTTAGCTTGTATAATCCATCAAAAAGCGTTTGATCAGCAAATAACATGGTTGGATGAAGCCATTACTAGCGGAGCCCGGGTAATTGCCGGAAATTATCGCGATAAAAACCTGCGATACATCTCTCCTACCGTTTTGCGAAATGTACCATTGACTTCGGCTCTCATGCAACATGAGATTTTCGGACCGATCCTCCCTATCCTAACTTTCAAGAATAAAGAGCAGGCTTTGGAATTGGCCAATGCACACGGGAATCCTCTATGCGCTTACGTTTTCAGTCGTTCCCGCGAATTTCAATCTTATATGTTGCGAAATCTCAGCAGCGGATCTTTTGGCATCAATGATCTGATAGCTCAATTTTATCATCCTGCCTTGCCTTTTGGAGGAATTAACCAAAGTGGAATAGGCAAAACACACGGCAAATGGGGGTTTGATGAATTCAGTCATCATAAAGCCGTAATTCGAAATCGTTTTTCATTTAACTGGATTAAACTTGTTAGTGCTCCATATTCGGATTTTAAAAAGAAAATCGCCAATATTGTAATCCGTTGGCTCTAAAACGTTTCAACTGATAGTCCAAACTTATTTCCCGCAGAAGCTCGCTCCTTCAAGGTACGATGCCTACCTAGCCGCCGGTTGGTTCAGGGGTTCGATTATGCTTTACAAGATGGATTTGCTTTGTGTAGAAGACGATTTGTTCTCGGTAGTCAACATACGATTGAATCTTGAGCAATATCAGTTCAAGAAACGGATGTCGAAATTGCTGCGAAAAAATGATGAGCGATTTACGGTTATTGTCGGTCCTGCGAAAATTGATCAAGCTCGCGAACGACTGTATGAATTACAGAGACCAAAATTCACAGGTTTTATTCATAGTACACTGAATGATTATCTGCATTCAGGTCTTTATAGAACTGTTTTTGATACTTGGGAAATTGCCGTTTACGACAATCAAACGCTAGCCTCAGTGAGTTTTCTCGATCTTGGCGAGAATAGCGTTGCTAGTTTACTCGGACTCATCGATCCGAATTACAAAAAGTATAGTTTGGGCATTTATACTATGCTCTACGAGCTACAACATTCCATTAACATCTGTAAGAAATGGTATTATCCTGGCTATATTCTCGACAAGACATCATCTTTCAGCTATAAACTTCGATTGGGCGATTTTGAATTTTATAACAGCAATCGTCGTTGGAGTAAAATGAACAATTACAATGCTGAGCACTCCGTTGCATTTAATGTAAAATCAAAAATAGCCGAACTGCAAAAGGCTTTTGAAAAAAAGAAATTGAATTTCGATTATAGGCTCTATCCTTATTTCAGCATGGGATATATGTACACTTTTCAGGTGAAATTTGTGCCTTATCCTATCTTACTGCATTCTAGATTATTCACAAGTAAGGGAGTATTATTTGCTTCGTATGATTTGGAGAAAAATCAATTTGCAGTATTCTATGCCAATCAGGCGGAAGACTACAGCCAATTGGTGAGTATGGAAATGAGTGAGGAATATGCTAATCCCATTTATCTGAATGATCTTTTGCAAATAGATGCTGAGTTGAACTATTTCGCCAATGCTTCTGATGCTGCGGGATTTGTGCGCAAAAAATTAAAGGAATGATCGGGGATATTGCCCTTACATCCATCTCTTGGAATTCATTTTTTTCTTCCGATATGCCTGTCTCAATAGGAACAAAAAGTATATAAGCTTAATTCTTCTCTAAATAATTCTCCGGCACTCTAAAAAATTCATTCTCTGAATTATAGGTCAATGCCGTAATCCACCATCTGCCTTCAAATCGAACTAGTTGAATACTATTAATTCCCCTTCGAATGGGCGGACCATCCTTTTTGGTTTTGAACTCATAAGTCGAAAAAACCTGAGCTAATCCATAAAACTCATCCGTTTTTCTAGATAATTCATACTCATAAAAATCGTTGATCTCGAAAAATGGACTAGCATTTTCGGTGTATTCTCGCACACTGTTGAGGCTGAATTGAATCATACCATTATCGTCCGGATTCAAATTACTGATGTGCGCATAAGGATCAAATAGATTTCTGAACCTCGACCAATCCCTCTCCTGTCCTGCCGGTCCTGAAATGCAGTCATACATGGCTGCAATGGTATTTTCAATCGATTTGGTGTCTTCTGAATAATCCTGTGCAAAGAGCTGAACATTATTAAATAAAAACACGAGTATAATAATGCAAAGTGTTTTCATGATTCTTAATTTTTGTGATTAGATTCTAAAACCTGAGCTCCAAATCAATTTAAAGGTTAAAGTTAAGCGGAATATTCTTATGAGAATAATGGATATCAAACAACATTCAAATAATCATCCTCTCTTATTGACCAGACTGTTTATCCCTGATCCTTTCTGCAGATTCCATTTTGATTAAACCGAGAATGATAAGCTCAGCAGTTGCCGGATTAGTTGCAAGGGGAATATTTTTTCTATTGCAAGATCTTAAAAACTCGATAACGTCTTGCTCATAATCCTGCACAATTTCAGGATCGCGGAAAAAAAATGCCATGTCTATTTCACCTGCTTCAACCAATTGCTTCAACTCCCGATACCCTCCTTCCTTACCGGCACTTAAATGCTCAATGCTTACTTTAAAATGTTCCTGTTCCACAAAATCGGCAGTAAGACCCGTCGCAACTAGCGTCCGTCCCCAAAGCCAATTTTCGCGTTCACGTAAAAAAGAAACCAGCAAAGGTTTCATCCTGTCTTGTGCAACAACTGCAATTTTCTTCATCATTGATTCTCCATTTGTGGTAATCTGAACCTCACATGATATTCTACTAATTTGTCAATGGGTTTGCGAATTACTCTTCCCAATTGAACATTCATTTCTATACAAACTTCTTCGAGTATATCTTTAAAAAGGTAGGAAACTGAACCTACAAAATGCGTTTTAACACTTTTGTATTCCGCAAAACAAGTTACGTGAATATCGATAAATTCACGCAATCCTTCTCTTATCCAATTACGCACGTGTTCATGACTTGAATGCTTCACAATAAACTCCATAAACGAAGCCAGATAAACATTTGCATTGGGTTCTTTGTAAATTCTCCTAATGAATTCATCTTTACTAAGATGATATTCTTTTTCAAAAGCTTCTGCCATTTCTTTTGGAAGTTTTTTGTAGAAATATTCTCTTATCAACCGTTTTCCGAAATAGGATCCCGATGCTTCATCACCCAAAATATAGGCTAAAGAAGGTACTTCTTCTCTCAACGAATTTCCATCAAAAAAACAGGAATTCGAACCTGTTCCCAAAATACATGAAATACAAGGTTCACCGTCATAACAGGAGTATGCAGCTCCTAATAAATCATGATCCACATGAACATCTGCATTCACAAAAACTTGTCGTAATCCTTGAGCAATCACTTCATTCAAAGCCTGAGTAGAACAGCCGGCTCCGTAAAAAAATATCAGATTAATTTCAGAGGCATACTGAATTACTTGAGGGATTTTTTGAAGTTCATTTCGGATCAAATCGCTTGAGTGAAAGTAGGGATTAAAGCCCATAGAATTAAAAGTATC
>JBDNHP010000558.1:0-1944 GCA_041688765.1 Flavobacteriales bacterium | reverse complement strand
CAAAATCAAAGAACTTGAAGATCAGGATGATTTTCAATGTTTCGTTGCTATGGTTGAAACCCTTGACAACAGGCTAAACGACGACAAATTTGAAGTTAAAGATGTAGGATTAGTTATTGTTGATGAAGCACATTACAACTCCTTTCGCAAGATTTTTAAGTTTTTCGAAAATGTAGTAATCCTCGGGGTTACTGCCACACCGCTCAGTTCGAATATCAAATTACCGCTCAAGGATAATTATAATGAGTTGATTGTTGGGGAATCCATCTCTTCACTAGTTGGAAAAAGTTTCCTTGCCAAAGCCAGCACCTATAGTTACGATGTAAGCCTGCATTCGCTGAAAGTGGGAATTAATGGCGATTATACCGTTAGCAGCTCTGAAAAACTTTATGGCAATTTCTTTATGCAGGAAAAGCTCCTGTACGCATACGAAGAAAAGGCTAAGGGTACTAAAACATTGATTTTCAACAATGGAATTAATACCAGCAAGCAAGTGTATGAGTTATTTCGAGAATCAAAATATGAGATAAGGCATCTCGACAATACTCATAATGAAAAGGAAAGAAGAGAAATTTTGGATTGGTTTAAGGAAAAGCCGGATGCCATTTTGTCTTCTGTAAGCATTCTAACTACTGGATTCGATGAGCCGACTGTTGAAACGGTTATCCTCAATCGTGCCACCAAATCGCTCACCTTGTACCATCAAATGATTGGCCGAGGATCTCGCTATTTGCCAAATAAACCTGGTTTTAACGTAATTGATTTAGGCAATAACGCCAGACGATTCGGCCTGTGGGATTATTATGTGAATTGGCAAGATATTTTCAAATCCCCTCATGCCTATCTCGAAGGTTTATACTCCGATGAGGCAATTGAACGAGAGTTTATTTACGTGATGCCGGAATCGGTGAGGGTTCATTTCTCAAAATCAGAACTTGGATTTGACATCAAAACGGAATATTCCAAAGTCACCAGAGCAGGACTAAAGCCTAAACTCGCCATCGATAGGTGCATGGAGTATCATAAACAGATCATTAGGGAGAATGCTGAAGAGTTTTCAGATGCGATGATTTTGTTGAAAATGCTCGATAAGGAAATCGAATTTCAAATCAGACAATATGCCTTTTGTATTTCGAAATCAACAGAGAACTACCAAAAATGGCTTCAGGAAGAATATATAAGGAAACTACAATATCAAGTCCGTCAGTGCTATTTCTAAAAACTACCTATCTAGCTTATTGAACAGGATAAAACCGCTTTGACACAGGTATAATTTGTGATTGCTGACCGAGATCTTGGACGCTAAGATGAACTTTCCTATAAATGCAATTGCATTTGTGCCTTGTTAGCAACTTTACATTTGTTTATTTGCCTTCAAGAGATCGCTATTTATCGTCATAATGAAACCGGCATTGGATTATTGTGCATTTTTGATCTATTCCTTTTGTTCCGCTAATGCGATAAACTAAGCTATGATCATTTGAAATTCTCCTCAAGCAAAATCCCTTCAATCCAAATTTCAATGGTTCTGCTTTCCCAATTCCTTTAAAGGGCTCTCTATTTATCACGCTAATAAGCTCCTTAATTTTCAGAGCAATGCTTTCGTCGTTATCAATCCAATAAGAAAAATCTTCCCAAGCAATTTCAGTAAACTCAATATTCATGAATCTGATTCTTGAATTATCCCATATTGAATTTAGTTATTTTGCCTTCAGATATTTGATTAATTGACTTTTGAAGTCTTCTCTGGTTGGCTTCCGTAGAAAGGAGATGTTCTGTTTCTTTAAGCGAATTATATTCTTGAATTGACATTATCACTATTGCATCTTCTTCTTTGTTTCTAGGAACTATGATAACTTCCGTTGACTTTGATACATAATCAAAGTATTCTTTCATTCCCTTTCTTAATGTTGAGATGGATATGGCTTTCATCGTACTCAGATT
>JBDNHP010000557.1:0-5185 GCA_041688765.1 Flavobacteriales bacterium | reverse complement strand
ATATAAAATATGGCACGAATAGTAAAATCAGGATTAATTCAATTGAGCCTGGCCAAAACGGAAGGCGAAGGAAGCATTGCCGAAATAATGGAAGCAATGCTGCAAAAACACATTCCATATATTGAGGATGCCGGAAAACAAGGTGTTCAGATTTTGTGTTTTCAGGAAATTTTCAATACGCCCTATTTCTGTCCCGGACAAGACAGTGCTTGGTATGCTTCAGCAGAAAGTGTTCCTGGTCCAACTACTGAGCGCATGCAGGTTTATGCCAAGAAATACAATATGGTAATCATCGTTCCTGTGTATGAAAAAGACCAAGCTGGAGTTTTGTACAACACCGCTGCTGTCATAGATGCTGATGGAACTTATTTGGGCAAATACCGAAAAAATCACATTCCACAAACGGGTGGTTTTTGGGAAAAATATTTCTTCAAACCAGGAAATTTAGGATATCCGGTTTTTCAAACTAAATATGCTAAAGTCGGTGTTTACATTTGCTACGACCGACATTTCCCCGACGGGGCGAGATGTTTGGGATTGAATGGGGCCGAGATCGTGTATAATCCGTCTGCTACAACAGTAGGGCAATCACAAAATTTATGGAAATTGGAACAACCTGCACATGCAGTTGCCAATGGCTATTTTATGGGTTGCATAAACCGTGTAGGCATAGAAAAACCATGGAACTTAGGGCGCTTCTACGGGACATCTTACTTTGTAAATCCACTAGGTGAAATATTCGCTTGCGCTTCTGAAGATAAAGACGAATTATTGGTTGCCGAATTTGATTTGGAATTGATTGAACAAGTTCGCAGCAAATGGCAATTCTACAGAGACCGAAGACCGGAAACCTATGGTGAAATTACAGCACCTTAATTGATTTATTAAAGACCAAAACGAACCAAAATATGAGCATAAAAAATAACCGATTAACCACCACCGAATATCAAGAGAACTTCAGCGATATTCATCCTCCATTTGAGACTTCAGATGCGGCTTTGGTGGAAGCCAATCGTTGCTTGTTTTGTTACGATGCGCCTTGTATGAAAGCGTGTCCAACTTCCATCAACGTTCCAAAATTTATCAAACAAATTTCTACGGAAAATATTAAGGGCTCCGCACATACTATTTTTGCCTCCAATATTATGGGTGCAGGTTGTAGCAAAGTTTGTCCCGTAGAAAAATTGTGCGAAGGTGCTTGTGTCTTTAATTTGATGCATGAAACGCCTATTAATATTGCGAAATTGCAACGCTATTCTACTGAAAAAGCAATGGCGAACAACTGGCAATTGTTCGAAAGAAAACCTTCTAAAGGCAAGAAAGTTGCCATTGTTGGAGCAGGGCCAGCTGGATTAAGTTGTGCTCATACTTTAAGCCGTGAAGGAATTGATGTGACGATTTATGAAAAAGAATCCAAAGGTGGCGGTTTGATGACCTACGGAATTGCAGCCTATAAAGTAACTCCAGAATTCTGTGAAGATGAGGTAAACTATATCACTTCAATAGGTGGCATAGAAATAAAATACAGTCAGGAATTTGGTAAAGATGTAACGTTGGAACAACTTCAAAAAAACTACGATGCCGTTTATATGGCTTTCGGAGTTGGATTGGCACGCCAATTAGACATTGCCGGCGAACATTTAGAAGGTGTAGAAGATGCTATAAAATTCATATATGAATTGCGAAATAGTGATTATTCGAAAATTGCAGTTGGCGATAAAGTAGCGGTAATCGGAATGGGAATGACCGCAATTGATGCGGCTACTCAGGCAATAAGATTAGGTGCTAGTGATGTGACTTTGGTTTATAGAAGAACACAAGCCGAAATGCCGTGCACGGAACACGAATTGGATATTGCAAAGCTTGATGGTTGTAAAATTATTTGGCTGGCAGCACCGAAAGAAATCAAGGGAGAAAACGGAAAAGTGACTCAATTGGTTTGTGATGTGATGAAACTCGGCGAACCTGATAGCAGCGGAAGAAGAAGCCCAATAGTTTCAGGCGAAACGTTTACGTTGGATGTTGATATGGTGATCAAAGCGGCAGGTCAAATGCCTTTCCAAAGTTTAGTTGATGCTAATAACATTGAAAATAATAAAGGTAAAATTACCGTAAGTGGGAAATCAGCTTCTAAAATAACTGGTGTTTTTGCCGGTGGCGATTGTGTGAACGGTGGAAGAGAGGTCGTTGATGCAGTTCAGGCTGGAAAAGACGGTGCCGCAGCAATATTGAAATATATAATTGGACCAGATTATATTATCGAATCTGAGTTGAAACCCACTTTTAATAATTAACATCAGCAATTAATCCCGATACTTTGGGACAACAATAGAAATTATGGCAGATATATCAACCGATTTTTTAGGAATAAAATCTCCCAATCCATTTTGGTTGGCGAGTGCGCCACCAACCGATAAACTAATCAATGTAGTTCGTGCTTTTGAAGCCGGTTGGGGTGGTGTTGTATGGAAAACGTTGGGCTCCCAGGTTAAAAATGTTTCTTCTCGTTATTCTGCTTTGGACTACGGCGGAAAAAGAATAATGGGTTTCAATAACATCGAATTAATCAGCGACCGACCTTTAGAAATCAATTTAAAGGAAATCTATCAAGTGGTAAAGATGTTTCCTGATAGAGCGATGATTGTTTCGCTAATGGCAGATAATGACCGTAAATCATGGCATGACTTGATTATGAAATGTGAAGATGCCGGAGCGATGGGATTTGAATTAAACTTTGGTTGTCCTCACGGAATGACTGAAAGAGGCATGGGCGCTGCGGTTGGACAAGATCCAGAAATTGCAAGAATGGTTGTAGAATGGGTAATGGAAAAAGCAAGCATTCCCGTAATTACGAAGCTTACCCCAAATGTTCATTCGGTAGTGCCAACAGCAAAAGCCGCAGTTCTAGGCGGAACAAGTGCATTGAGTTTAATCAACACTATTCAAAGTGTTACCGGAGTTGATTTGGATACTTTAGTTCCCAATCCTTATGTAGCAGGGAAAAGTGTTTTTGGAGGTTATTGCGGTCCGGCGGTGAAACCAATTGCCTTAAAAATGTTGACTACTATAGCGCAAGATCCTATTACTAATAAGGTCCCAATTTCAGGCATTGGCGGCGTGAGCACTTGGAAAGATGCCGTTGAATTCATGCTTTTAGGCGCCACCTCTGTACAAGTTTGTACCGAAGTAATGAAACACGGTTTCCGAATAGTGGAAGACATGTGCGAAGGTTTGAGTAACTGGATGGATGAAAAAGGATATGAAAAAACCACCGAATTCATTGGGAAATCAGTTGAGAAAATTACACATTGGGAAGAACTGGATCTCAACTTTCATGTGATAGCGAAAATTAATCAGGACGCTTGCATTCATTGTGGTTTATGCTACATCGCTTGCGAAGACACTTCGCATCAGTCTATCAAAGTGGAAAGAGGTAATCCGTATAACAATTATACGGTGAAAGTAGAAGAATGTGTGGGGTGTAATTTGTGCAAACTGGTATGCCCCGTGGATGCATGTATTACAATGGAAGAACACCGGGTTGCTCCAGAATATGTGAATTGGAAAGACTGGCAAAAAGAAGGACGACCATTAAATGATCATTAAATAAATGAACATAAACGCTGCCCGACTTCAAAGCCATTTTGAAGCCATGAGTAAAATTGGGAAAATTGGCGAAACAGGAACCTGTCGTCCAGCGCATACAGCATTAGAAAAGCAAGGATTTGAAATCGCTTCTTCTTGGATGCATGCAGCCGGAATGGTAACTCGTATTGATAATTTCGGAAACTTAATCGGAAGATTTGAAGGCAAAAATCCAGCCTTGCCTGTATTGATGATGGGTTCACATCTCGATTCGCAACCTTATGGCGGAAGATTTGATGGTGTTGCTGGAGTTTTGTGCGCTATTGAAGTTGTTAGAACACTGCATGACAATGGAATTATTCCCGAAAGAAGTATCGATGTTATTTCCTTTGCAGATGAAGAAGGTTGGCGCTTTAACAAGGGACTTTTTGGCTCACGTGGGATTTTAGGTAAACTTGAAAATGGCGAATTGCAACGTAAAGACCAGGAAGGAATTACCCGCGAGCAAGCGCTGAAAGATTTTGGTTGTGATATTACTAAATTCAAAGAATCAGAATATAAACAAGGAAGCATCTTTTGTTTTTTGGAATTACATATTGAACAAGGGCCAGTTTTAGACATGGCACATAAGCCAATTGGCGTGGTTTCTGGAATTTCGGGACCACTTTGGTGGACAGTCAAACTCAAAGGAATGGCTGGTCATGCTGGTTCAGTGCCAATGCCAATTCGAAAAGATGCGATGCTTGGTGCGGCTGAAATTATTATCGCATTAAACGAAATTGCCACTCAAGTCCCTGGAAATCCAACGGTTGGAACGGTCGGTACACTGAATGTTTTTCCGGCCTCGAGAAACATTATTGCCGAAGAAGTGAGTATGACGGTTGACTTGCGAGATATTGATTTGGAAAGACGAAATCGTTATGAACAGCAACTACGCGAGCGAATAGAAGCTATCACTCAAAAACATAAATTGACTTATTCTATTTCTGAAGATACCAATAGTGAACCACGCTATTGTGCTGATTGGATAAAAGAAATCATTCATGAGGAATGTGAAAAACTACATCTCGATGCGCCAGAATTGATGAGTGGTCCCTTCCATGATGCTTTGGCATTGTCTTATGCTTGCGATTATGGAATGATATTCGTTAGATGCAAGGATGGAATTAGTCACAATCCCTTGGAATATTCTTCCTACGAAGACTTAGCGATTGGCGCCAATGTCTTATTAGGAACAGTAGTGCAAGTGTTGAAGAAATAATTTGTCCTAAAACGCAAAAGCCACCAAGAGAAATTTAATATCTCAAAATATTTCAATACCGTCCGATAAAATTCTAAAAGTCGCAACACGATAAAATATCTTCCATTTTATTTTGGTCAATCCGTTTGCTCACAACTGATTTCACTAATTGATAGCTCTCTAGTAAACAAAACAGTTAAGTCACCTTGTTTCTCGATTATTGAAAAAGCAGAAGTCTGCTGGTGTAGTTTAACTTTTAGGCATGAGATTAATCCTAAAAAAATAAAATATCATATTGATTGGGTGATCTGTATCACAGTTTGGTTCCTTACAAGTACTTAACTTTATTCCAATCAAACT
>JBDNHP010000069.1:0-4884 GCA_041688765.1 Flavobacteriales bacterium | reverse complement strand
TGATCAGGAAATGAATCCTCTTTTAAAAAGTAGTTCGGCAATTTGAACCGTATTGGTGGCCGCTCCTTTTCTGAGATTATCACTTACAATCCAAAGGTTAGCGCCATTTTCGACTGATTCGTCTTTTCTTATTCTACCCACAAATACATCATCCTTGCCATGTGCAGTTAATGGCATAGGGTAGATTAATTTTGAAGGGTCATCTTGAATCACAACACCGGGCATTGTTGCAATCGCTGCCCGCAGTTCTTCTATGGTGAAAGGCAATTCCGTTTCAATATTAACAGATTCGGAATGTCCGCCGGTAACAGGAACTCTCACCGCGGTGGCAGTAATTCGAAGATCAGGAATACCCAGAATTTTGCGACTTTCATTTCGAACTTTCAATTCCTCTTTGGTGTATCCGTTTTCATCAAAAACATCACATTGAGGGATACAATTCATGTCGATCTGATGAGGATAAATCCGTGTAACTTTAGTCGAATTTCGCTCAGCCTCAAGCTGTTCAATCGCCTTCATACCGGTGCCAGTAACCGCTTGATAGGTAGAAACAACCACTCTTTTCAGCACAAATTTGCGATGGATTGGCAAAAGAACCATTACCAATTGAATGGTGCTGCAATTAGGATTGGCAATTATAAAATTATGGGCAGCAATTGTATCTCCATTTATTTCCGGAACCACTAGCGGAATCTCCGGATTCATTCGCCAAGCGCTGGAATTATCAACTACCCTAATTCCGGCATTTACAAAATCGGGGGCTAGTTGAAGACTGAGTTGCCCACCTGCTGAAAATAGCGCTATCTGAGGCTTGCGACTAATTGCGTTTTCCGCAGTAGTAATAGGATAATCTTTACCTCTGAACTTAATACTCAATCCTTGAGAACGCTCAGATGCAACTGGAATTAATTCTGAGATGGGTAAACTTGAGTTAGCGAGAACATCGAGCATTGTTTGGCCCACCAAACCTGTAGCTCCAACGATTGCAATTTTCATGAAAGAGATTTAATAAACGCGCAATGTAAACTTTCTGCAAAAGGTGCTCAAATGTAGTATATTTAGCGTCCCTAAAAATAGAAAGGTTCATGTTACATTGGAGAGTAATAGTTGCGGGAATAATAGCATTACTGAATGGAGTAACAGTCTTAAATGCTCAGTTTTCCGAAAATTTCAGTGATGGGAATTTAAGCTTGAATCCAACTTGGCTTGGTGAGTTAGCAAACTTCAGTACCAGTGGCACACAACAACTGCAGCTAAATGCTCCAGCCGTAACTGACGTTTCTTCCATTTCAACGGCAGCAAATTTAGATTTTGACGCCCAGATTATTTGGGAATTTTGGCTCCAATTAAACTTCGATCCTTCTAGTAATAATAATGCCCGATTTTATCTTGCTTCCGACAACTCAAATCTGGAGGCTTCACTAAACGGATATTATGTGCGATTAGGGGAAAATGGAGCTCTTGATGCTCTAACTCTTTATAGACAGAGCGGAATTACTTCTACCGTTTTGCTTACAGGATCTGCAAACATTTATGCTAGCATGCCAATTTGCAGGGTTCGCGTGGTACGAGAAGCAAACGGAATCTGGAATTTAAGCAGTGATCCTACAGGGGGAACCGACTTTGTGCCTGAGGGTTCTGTGCAAGATGACACCTTTACCAGCATGTCATTCGTAGGATGGTATTGCAAATATACCACAACAAATAGCACCAATTTTTTGCTTGATGACGTTCAATTAAGTGGAACTACTATTATTGACGAAACAGCTCCGTTAGTTGTAAATACAGAGGTTATTGACGCTCAATCCCTCGATATTTATTTTAATGAAGCGTTGGATAGCGGCAGTGCAGAAAACGAAAACAACTACTTATTAGAAGGATCAGAAAATCCACTTACTGCTAGTTTAGATCTGAACAACAGCAGTTTAGTACATTTAACTTTTGCTAATAATTTTCCTGAAAATATTGAGCAAAGCATAGTGATCAGCTCCGTTGAAGACCTCAATGGGAATGCCATTGTGAGCGTGGAACTGAACTTCACTTATGTGGTAGCATCTGTTGCCGGCTACCGTGAAGTAGTAATTAATGAAATTTTTCCGGACCCTACTCCTACTTTCGGTCTTCCGGTAATTGAATTTCTAGAATTACACAATCCCTCCGAAAACTTTTTTCAGCTCGAAAATTGGAAGCTAGTTAATAGCACAACAATAATGACCCTTCCCTCTTTTGTGCTTGAGCCGGGTGGGCATGTAATTATTTGTCAATCAGCAACAGTAGGTGATTGGCAAGTGTATGGTGATGTAATAGGCCTGACTTCTTTTGTTGCTCTTACCAATACCGCTGACAGCTTAACACTGATTAATGAGCTAGACGAAATCATAGACATCGTTGTGTATACTGATGATTGGTATCAGGATGTTAATAAAGAAGATGGTGGCTGGACACTAGAACAAATCAATCCTGAATTCCAATGTTCCGGTTCTTTCAACTGGAGAGCAAGCGAAAATCCTTCGGGCGGAACACCAGGTATGGAAAATTCTGTACTGGATCTAAGCCCTGATACTGAAGCTCCATTTATAGTTTCAAGTTCTTACTTAGAGGGTGGAATTATTGAAATAATTTTTAATGAACCCATAGACAATGCGATAATCGAAACATTAGAATTTACTTTGATCTTTGGTCCGGGAGTCATCAATATTACGGCCGGAACCAATGCAGAGAGCATACTTATTACCCTAGATTCAGAGTTATTATTGGGAGCAGAATATACTTTTATTCTCAACGGAATCAGAGATTGCAGCGGAAATGAAAGTGGAGAATTAAGCAGTATGATTGTAACCGGTTATGCTCCTGAAGCTGGTGACTTGATTATTAATGAAATAATGGCGGACCCTACGCCTGCTTTGGGTTTGCCGGAAGCGGAGTATTTGGAAATTCACAATGTTAGCGGCAATCTCATTGATTTGAGCAAATGCATGTTGAATGGTTTAGTCTTGCCACAGCGTTTTATTGCCCCTGGCGGATATGAAGTAGTGGTTGATGACGTGACTTTTCAAGACGAAATTTATTTCTCAGAAGCTATTTCTTTAGCGGGCTGGTCGAGCACCTACTTAACAAACAGCGGACGTGATTTGGTATTGAGAGATTTGAATTTGACAATCATTGACAGTCTTCACTATGATATAACCTGGTACAATGACCCAGCTAAAGATGACGGGGGTTGGTCTATAGAACGAATTAATTCCAGCGACCCATGCAGTAGCGCCGACAACTGGAGGGCATCTGTGAGCCAAACGGGTGGAACGCCAGGGGTAATTAACAGTGTAAATGACGATTCTCCTGACACCAAAAGCCCTGCATTGTTGAGCATATATGTGCTTGATAATGATCTGATTGAACTCGTTTTTGCAGAGCCTATTGATCCATCAACAGCGGAAACGGCGGAATATCTTTTCAGTAATGGTTTGAATGTGGACAATATTGAGGTTGGCCTTTCACCAACATCTTCGGTGCAAATAGAGGTGTTGCCTGAACTTGAAGAAGGCATCATTTATACTATTCAAATCAATGGTTTGTCGGATTGCTGGGGCAATGGCAGCGTTGAGGAAAGTGGTCGATTTGCTTTAGCAGAAAATTATGAAGCCGGTGATATCATTATTAATGAAATCCTTTCTGACCCCAAAACGGAAAGTGATGATTTTATAGAATTGTATAACCGTTCCATGAAAAATATCAGCATAAATGGTTGGCATTTGGCCAATGAGGAAAGTGGATTCCCTGCCGACTTCGAAATGATAACGGACAGGCCTTATATGCTGTTTCCCGGCGAATATGTGGCATTAACTACAGCAGGTGCGGGTTTAGATATTTTTTATCCGGGTACCGTAGTGGAGAATGTTTTGGAAATGGAAGGCTTTCCGACTTATAACAATGACGAAGGCGTTGTTTATCTTCTCAATCCATTTGCTGAAGTTATGGATAGGGTTGAATACAGCTCCGACTGGCATTTTGGATTACTAGATGCAACAGATGGTGTAAGTTTAGAGCGAATAGATTCAGAACGCAGCTCCCAAGATGCTACTAACTGGCTTTCGGCATCTGAGGCAGTTGGTTTTGCGACACCGGGATATAAAAATTCTCAAGCGTTTTCGGGAGAGCTTCAGGCAGGGACTTTTTATGCTGAGCCCGAAGTGTTTTCACCGGACAATGATGGTTATCAAGATGTGGTGACGTTTTTTTACGAATTGGAGATCCCAGGTCAAGTGGGGGACATCAACATATATGACGACAGCGGCAGAGAAATCCGCCAATTAGTGAGGAATGATTTATTGGGAACGAAGGGCGCATACAGTTGGGATGGACTTAGTGATCGCAATGAAAAAGCGGCCATTGGTATTTATATAGTTGTACTGGAGTTATTTGATTTGGAAGGCAATACCTCCATGAAAAAAATTCCTTGTGTGGTTGCGCATCCTTTTTAAAGCTTCATTGGTATGCCTGAAATACTGGAATTACCTGCGTACAATTTGTCTTCAGAATGGATTGCTGCGATTTTATTGATCGTTGTTCTATGCCTCCTTTGGATTAAAATAAATTACAGCCGCCGTTTTCAGTTGCTTTTTGGGGCATTAGTGAACAATAGGTTTTTAAAGCAACTGATGAGAGAAGAATTAGTCTTTTCACACCGGGCCTCCATAGTACTCACATTGGTCTTTTTTCTAGTTGGAAGTCTCTTTTTATTTGAATTAGACTCTATTTTTCAATTTAATATCATTGATGCTCAAGGCTTTAATTTGTGGGGGAGTTACTTGATATTGTTGACTATGATCTACGTGATCAAGGTAAGTTCAATGCAATTGATAAAACTCATTTCTGGGGCAGATT
>JBDNHP010000556.1:0-3573 GCA_041688765.1 Flavobacteriales bacterium | reverse complement strand
GATGAACCCGTCTGGTTTGGCAATGATTGAAGCCGATAGTGAAGAACAGGTGTTAGGAAAATCTATGCAGACACTTCTTTTACCTGAGCACAGGGCTGCATTTATAAATCTTACAAAAAACGTTTTTAAAGGTGAATCCGGGAAGCTTGAATTTGAAATAAAAGGATTAAAAGGAACCCGCCGCTGGTTGGAGACACATGCTGTTCCCATGAGAAATGAGCAAGGCGATATTATTTCTTTATTGGGAGTAACCAGGGATTTCACTGAGCGAAAAAAAGCCGAAGAAAATCTCTTCCAATCTAACGAACGTTTTGAAAAAGTAACCCAAGCTACCAATGATGCCATTTGGGATTGGGATATCATCAACAAAACATTTTATCGATCCAAAGCCTTTGAAAGATTTTTCGGAAAAGAAGCTACAGGAATATTTCCTGATAGTGATTTATGGTCGAGAGACCGTTTTCATCCGGAAGATTTTACCAAAATTCAGAAAAGTATTAATGAAGCAATTACTAACCCCTTAACTACCCGGGGAGAATTAGAATATAGGTTGCTGAACAAAAATGGGGAAATACAATATGTAATAAATAGAGCAGTAATCATTAGAGATAGCGTAGGAAAAGCAATTCGTATGGTTGGTGCTATGACTGATATTTCTGAGCAAAAGCTTATGACATTACAATTAAGTGAGCTTAACCAATCGCTTCAAAAGTATTCACTTGAACTTGAACGTTCCAACGAAGAATTGGAGCAATTTGCTTTTGTTGCCTCTCATGATTTACAGGAGCCCCTGAGAATGATTAGCAGCTTTATGGATCAATTAAAGAGAAAATACGGTAATCTACTTGACGACAAAGGGCACCAGTACATTGATTTTGCAACAGATGGTGCCAAAAGGATGAAACAGATTATCCTTGATTTGTTGGATTACTCAAGAGCAAATAAACCAACAGAAGGAAAAGCAGCAGTAAATATGAACGAGATACTTTCTGAATTTAAGCAGTTAAGAAGAACACTCATTTCAGAAAAAATTGCTTCCATTAAATCTAGTGATTTGCCAATACTGAACACCTATAAAGCAGCTATCACCCAGATACTTCATTGTTTGCTGGAAAATGCAATCAAGTATTCCTTGGAAGGTACTCCTCCGATAGTTGAAATTAACGCTGTAGAAAATGAAAAAGAATGGGAATTTTCTATCAAAGACAATGGGATAGGAATAGAACCTCAATTCTATGATAAAATTTTTATCATTTTTCAAAGACTTCACAATAAGGATCAATATTCCTGTACAGGAATAGGTCTTTCTATTGCCAAAAGACACGTTGAATTTTTAGGGGGCCGGATTTGGTTGGAGTCTAAACTGGGAGAAGGCACCGTATTTTATTTCACAATTCCTAAAACAATATAGTATGAATAATCAACAAATGAAACTAGCCCACATCCTCTTGGTGGAAGACAATGAAGGGGATATTCTACTCACTCTGGACGCTTTTGAAGAATGCAAATTAAAATCAGAAGTCAGCGTTGCGAAAAATGGTAAGGAAGCCCTTGATTTTCTGTTTATGAGAGGAGAATTTACAGATGCAAAAAGGCCTGATCTTATTCTTTTGGATATCAACCTTCCCATATTCAATGGCCATGAAGTTTTGCGGCAGATCAAGACCGATTCAAATCTCATGAAAATCCCGGTAATTATACTTACTACATCATCCAATCAAAAAGATCTGATAAAGCTTACGGAAACCATTGTAATAGCTATGTGAAAAAACCGCTCGAAATGAGTGAGTTTCTAAGTGCGATACTAAAAATTGAGGAATTTTGGTTGCAGATATCGACATTATCAAATTAAACTGACCAACTGATGAAGCAAATGCAAGACTATTCAGAAAAGTTATCTGTTATTATAATCGAAGACAATTATGGAGATTATGTGTTAATTGAAGATTACTTACTGGAGAAATTTAAAGATATTAATATAGTACATTGTCCTGATTACGCAACATCAATTGATTGCCTGCAGAATTCTAAGGAAAAACCTTCTCTAATATTATTGGATTTGAACCTGCCCGATATGAAGGGCATTGAATTAGTAAAAGGTATTGTAGCCTTTGATTTTCAAGTACCCATCATTATTCTAACTGGATATTCAGATTTGGCCATGGGCAAAAGCAGTCTCCAGGCGGGTGTTTATGATTATCTGGTAAAAGATGAGATAAATCCGAACCTCCTTTATAAAACCATCATTTTCGCAGTAAACAGAAGTAGTTTTATTAATCAAATAGAAGACGAAAAACTTAATTACGAAAACCTCTTCAACTTTAATCCACAGCCTACTTGGCTTTTAGATCCTGAATCTTTTAAGATCATCCACGCAAATATTGCGGCACAGAATAAATATGGATATTCAATGGATGATTTTCTAAAGATGTCATTCACTCAATTACATCCTAAGGAAGAAAAAGAACTCATCGAGCATAAATTCTCATCCAATAAAGATGAATTCTCGAGCAATCAATTCACACATTTTTTAAGCAATGGCCATGAAATTAACGTAGAGATTAATTTCAGGAAAATTAAAAGTAAATCTAACAATGGAATAATTGTCCAATCAAACGATATATCAGAGAATTTGAAGCACATCAATACGATAGAAGCTCAAAATGAAAAGTTAAGAAGTATCGCATGGACGCAATCTCATGTGGTACGAGCACCACTTTCGAGAATATTAGGAATTGTAAATTTGATGGAACAGCAAACGAATAACTTGGATGAAATCCTGTTTTGGCTGAAGCAATTACGAGTTTCAACAAACGAAATGGATGAAATCGTCCGAAAGATTGTTGATGAAACTAATGATATTGATAAAGATTAATTAAAATGGAAATAGTTATTATTGATGATGACTTAATTTACAGAATGATTATCACTAAGATGATTAAGATAATTGATGCGTCTTTGACAATTAATCAATGTGAAGATGGCAAAGCGGGTTTATCAATGTTGGAACATCTCAGTAATTCTAAGCAGAAAGTTATTGTACTATTAGATATAAATATGCCTGTTCTTGATGGCTGGGGTTTTTTAGAACAGGTTGAGAAAAGTAATTTTTACAACTTAGATCAACTTATAATTTATGTTGTTTCTTCCTCTACCGATGAAAGCGATATTTTAAAAGCCACTAAGTATGGATTTGTTAAGAGTTTCCTCCATAAACCATTAAGTAGAGAAGATCTTGAAGCAATTACCGGCACGGATTGAAGTTATTTTTAAGATTGTGCATAGTCGCTTTTCCGCCAGTAAAACGCAATTTAGAATTGGCTGACTCCATGGCCATCGGGGATTAGCCAAAATCCTTGTTTCAGCTTACCCCGCCAAGTCGGACCTGATCCAAAACCGTAAAAAGTGCTCTTTCGCCATCTCTAACCAACTCCATTCAGGTTCTATGTGCAACTTCCTTTTAGCCGCCTGAACTATTTGGAATATGTGAACCGTGTTCATACATTTTCAAAACTGTCCCACATAAATTGTTTAAAACTTGGAATAGCTATCAAATTATAAACGCACAAAAGG